>CAZGCG010000420.1:0-3138 GCA_964524205.1 uncultured Sphingobacterium sp.
CCGGACCGATGAGTCTGGAAGTTATTGCCGCCATTGCTAAACCATTAAATATTCCGATTCTCGCAGATGCCGCAGCCGAAATTCTGACCATCCCAAATGTTCATCTCAAGAATGGGGCAACAATGGTTGCCTATAGTGGGGGGAAAGCAATTTGTGGTCCGCAATGTGCCGGACTCCTGCTCGGCCCTAAAAATATTCTGATGTCGGCCTGGCAGGCCAGCTCACCACATCATGGTCCGGGACGCGATAATAAGGTTGGTCGTGAGGAAACTCTTGGTATGCTGGCAGCCGTAGAAACCTGGGTAAAAATGGATCATGCAGCCCGCGAGAAGAACTGGATGAATTGGGTGAATGCTATTGCCAAAAGAGTTTCCGGAATCGAAAGTGTAAAAACTACGATCCGTGAGCCCGAGGGAATTAATAACCGCAGTGCTTCTTTAACTATCTCCTGGGATCCTGAGAAATTGCATTTAAGCAGTGCAGAACTGATTCAGGAGTTGATCAGTTCTAAGCCCAGAATTACTGTAGGTGGGGGAAGAAGTTCAGATCCTGGAATGGCCTCCATATCCATTAATGCATCGCAAATGCAAGCGGGGCAGGATAAGATTGTTGGGGATAAGATCTTTGAATTACTTTCTAGGAAGAGAAGTCCAAAAGTTGAAGCAAGCATGAAAGCTCCTTCTTCAAAAATAAGTGGCCGCTGGGATCTGGAAATAGATTATTTCAGCAGCAAAAGTGATCATATACTTTATCTGGAGCAGGATGGAAACTGGCTCAAAGGAATCCATAAAACCGATTTCTCTGTACGTGAAGTTTCCGGAAGTATTGAAGGGAATGAAGTGAAATTCCTGAGTCCGGGACGCAGGCCGGCGGTCAGTTATACTTTTGCAGGTACAATCAATGGTGATACTATCTCAGGTAAGATCGATATGGGAGAGTTTTTGACAGCAAATTTTTCTGGTAAGAAAAACACCAAAGATCCGGATAGAATACCGATTGTTTTTCCTGAAGGAAGACCGATGGGGAATTGAGGATATCTGTTGTCTGTTACCAGTTATCTGTTGCCTGTCAACTGCAACTTTAATATAGAGTTTAATTATTAATTGGAATTCCCTTTTTGCTTTAAGCTTTAAGCTTTTAGCTTTCTGCTTTTGGCTCTGAGCATTATCGTTGCAAAATAGCTTGAAGCTTAGCATCCAGCTTTGCAGGATCATTCATGTATTTTACCAGATTGAATAATTTCACGTTTCTGAATTCAACCGGGTGGCTTTCGCTTTGTAGGGAGATGTATCCTTCTTTTAAAGCTTTGCCATCTATTTTAACTGCCGGGTCGAAATTGGAGACACTTCCGCCACCGATTTGTGGTTTGGTATATTTGAAGACTTCTTTACCTTCCAGCCGATGACTAACTAATGAGTCGCCCAAAACTACAATCTCCGCCCTTACCCATTGGTCGCCATGATAGGTTTTTGATGTAGAATTCACACAATGTGGAGTAAATAGCTTACCATCCAGAAATACATTGGTTCCGGGAGTACATAAATTAAGTGTGCTTCTTTCATCTTTCCCGTTACCACCTAAAAACTGGGTTTCAAGTGAGATCGGGAAATCCTGATTCAGACCCATGCTTTCTGGCGATTGCCCGTGCAGCATTACTCCGCTATTGCGGATCGCCCATCCCGGTCCGCCAGGGATCTGATCACCTGTAAAGCGGTATTCAACCACCAGCACATAGGCTGAATACGGTTTTTTATAAAATATATGCCCGTAACGATCATTCCATTCAGTATAGCCATCGTACGAAACTTTCATTATTCCGTTTTCCACCCGAAAGGTATTGGCATAATTATCATTCAGCGGGTGCCCATTGATCTTAACTTTCCAGTCTTTGAGGTCTTTGCCATTAAAGAGATTGGTCCAGCCTTTTTGAGCAAAACCTGAATTAGTAATAATTGTGAGGAAGAGGAATAAAACTATTTTTTTCATCTGTCTATTTATTGTTTTTTAATGGTGATGAAGCCCGTCCGAACGGCTTGGCCGGGCGGGCGATCATGATTTAATAATCATACCCCTGCGGATTTCGGCTAAATCATGATGGTTTCATAAAAATTGTATTACCTGTGGTTAACCCGGGTCCTTTGGTTGCCCTTTGGTTGGAGTTGCCCTTTGGTTGGTGTTCTCACCAACCACTCTATCACCAACCAATCTTTTACCAAGCACCTGAGAGCTAAGATAGTGAAATTAGGGTAGTGGTGGCAAGGATTTAAGTGGTCGGCGAGAACACCGACCACAGGGAAAATTGGACTATCTTGTATCTATAACGATTTCAGAATAAACTCCGCGGCAGTCCATTTCAAACTCTAAATCCTGGACCGGAGGCCGATTGTAATGCCAGTCAATACCACTTAATGCTGCGCCACGCTTTACAATTTCGTTGACCATTATGTGGTGAATGTTATGGACAGTATACAACTGGGTTGCCGTAGAATCTGCCCAATTAAAGCCAAGACCAGCCATCCGGCGTTCCATCTCATTAAGCACCCAGCGTCCTTTTTTCATTAGTCCCTCCTGGGATATGTCACCAAGACTAATACTGTGAGTACGATAATCACTCATGCCCTCTGGAGCTTCAGCACTACCAGCGATTACAAAAGAGGGTTTTGCTTTAGCATCAGGCATGGTGTAAGTAAAAGCATGAATACTCGGAATCAATGGTTTATTCAACTCTGGAATGACATTAGAGCGAGATACGGGATTGTCACCTCCCTCTTCGTAAATACCCCACTCTTTTAAAGTACCTATATAAAGGTTATTAAAGTCAACAAAGCCTTGTTCGGTAAATGGCTCGGGTGAACGTAATTCGCAGGCTCCAAATGCAGCGAGCGGACGACCTAAAGTGTTGAGATGTTGTTGGATGCGTAAGAAGCCCTCTTTTAGTGGCAGCGGCCGACTGAATCGTACACGTTCTAATCTATAACCATCCAGTGCCGTTATACCTGCAGAATACTGCCTTACACCCCGAAGATAACGATATGATCCAGGTTCAAAAATGTTTGTATCAGACATATTTATTTACTTATTTTTTTTCTAAAATACATCAAAAAATTCTGGAAATTCAATAAGGGGAAATGCTGATTA
>CAZGCG010000421.1:0-3134 GCA_964524205.1 uncultured Sphingobacterium sp.
CCATGATGCCCTCAATTCCGGTATGGGGCAACGATGTCCCTCTGGATGCCGCATTGGACCGGATCGATCCGGCACTAAAAAAGCGGATGGCCGATGTAGCGCTGAATGCCGCAAGATCGCGTGGTGCTACTTATACTGATGTCCGCATCGGGCGATATCTAAACCAGTTTGTAGTAACCCGGGAAGATAAGGTCCAGAACATTGTAAACACCGAAAGCTACGGTATGGGTGTCAGGGTAATTGCCAATGGCAGTTGGGGTTTTGCCGCAACCGACAAAATGGATACCGACAGCATTGCCAAAGCAGCAGAACTTGCTGTTGCCATTGCCAAAGAAAACTCACGTTTGCTAACAGAGCCTGTTCAATTGGCCCCTCAAAAAGGTTATGGAGAGGTAAGCTGGAAAGCACCTATAGAGAAGAACGCCTTTGAAGTGCCGATGAAGGAAAAGGTAGATCTTTTGCTTTCTGTGAACGATGCGGCTTTAAAAGGTGGAGCAAATTATGCTAATTCGATCTTGTTCCTTGTGAATGAACAGAAATATTTCGCCTCAACAGATGGCTCCTATATCGATCAGGATGTACACCGTATCTGGCCAACGTTCTTCCTGACCAAGATTGATGCGAAATCAGGCAAATTCGAAACCCGTAATGCATTAAGTGCACCAATGGGAATGGGTTATGAATACCTGCAGGCTGGTCCGGAGCATAAAATAAAGGGCATTACAACCCTGTACAAAGGTCGCTATGATATGCTGGAAGATGCAAAATCTGCAGCAGAACAGGTGGGACAGAAGATTACAGCCAAATCGGTTGAAGCAGGAAAATATGATCTGGTTTTGGATCCTTCACACCTGTGGTTAACCATTCATGAATCTTCAGGGCATCCTACAGAACTGGATCGTGTACTGGGTTACGAAGCAAATTTCGCAGGAACCAGTTTCCTTACCCTCGATAAATGGGAATCGAAGAATTTCAAATACGGCAGTGAACTGGTCAATATCCAGGGAGATAAAACCCAGCCGGGATCTCTTGGTGCTGTAGGTTATGACGATGAAGGGGTAGGTACAAAAAAATGGGATATCATTAAAGATGGTGTACTGGTGAATTACCAGGCGATCCGCGATCAGGCACATATTGTAGGCCTGAATGAATCGCAGGGATGTTGTTATGCCGATAACTGGAGCAGTGTTCAGTTCCAGCGAATGCCTAATGTATCTCTGATGCCGGGCAAACAAAAGAAAAGCATAGATGATCTGATCAAAAACGTTGAAAAAGGAATCTACATCATTGGCGATGGTTCATTCTCCATCGACCAGCAGCGTTATAATTTCCAGTTCGGCGGACAGTTGTATTACGAAATCAAGGAAGGTAAAATTGCCGGAATGCTTAAGGATGTTGCCTATCAGGCCAATACCCAGGAATTCTGGAATGCCTGCAGTGATATGTGTGATGAAAGCGATTATCGACTCGGCGGCTCATTCTTTGATGGAAAGGGACAGCCGATGCAAACCAGTGCAGTATCGCACGGTTGTGCAACCACACGCTTTAATGGAGTTAATGTAATTAATACAGCTAGAAAAATCTGAGGATAAGATCATGTCAATACTAAGTAAAGAAGAGGCACAGGCTTTATTAAAGAAAGTGCTCAGCTATTCCAAAGCAGATGAATGTGAGGTAAACCTCAATGGTTCTGATGCCGGAAATATACGTTATGCCCGCAATTCGGTTTCTACAAGTGGAGGAATCAGCCAGAATACCCTGGTCGTATCCTCAGCCTTCGGGAAAAAACTGGGTGTAGCCACCATCAATGAATTTGATGATGAATCCCTGAAAAAAGTAGTCCAAAGGGCCGAAGAAACAGCGATGCTTGCACCCGAAAATCCGGAATTTGTATCATTTCTGGGTCCGCAAACCTATCCTGCATCCCCAACATTTGTACAGGCGACCGCTAATATGGGTCCTAAAGAACGCGCGGATGCTGTAGCCGCTAGTTTGCAGATCTCAAAGGATAATAAACTCAATGCTGCAGGATTCCTGGAGAACAATACCTCCTATGCTGCAATGATGAATTCAAAAGGTTTGTTTGCCTATAATACCTCCACCGGGGTCAGTTTTAATGTGACCTTGCGTACAGAAGATGGAAAAGGCTCAGGCTATGCAACCAAATCATACAATGATTTCAGCAAACTGGATGTGAAGAAGGCAACTTCATCAGCAGCTATGAAAGCTGCCAGTTCTGCTTCTGCCAGAGCTCTTGAACCTGGTAAATACACTGTAATTCTTGAACCTGCAGCTGCCCTGGTCTTGCTGGAAAATCTGTTCTTCGGGATGGATGGCCGTCAGGCGGATGAAGGAAGAAGTTTTATGAGCAAACCTGGCGGACTGACCAAACTGGGTGAGAAATTGCTGGATGAGCGCGTAAACATTTATTCAGATCCTTTCCATCCTGAAATGCCAACCAGCACCTGGGGTGGTGATGGCAGACCACAGGAAAAAATAAACTGGATTGAAAACGGTGTGATGAAAAACCTGTTCTATTCGCGCTACTGGGCACAGAAGAAAGGCATAAAAGCCACTCCTGCTCCTGATGCAGTGATTATGGCAGGTACTGATCAGTCGCTGGAAGACCTGATCAAGGGTACAGAAAAAGGCATTTTGGTTACACGTTTATGGTATATCCGCAGTGTGGATCCTCAAACTGTTTTGTTAACCGGACTAACCCGTGATGGTACTTTTTACATCGAGAATGGGGAGATCAAGTTCCCGGTAAAGAATTTCAGGTTCAATGAAAGTCCGATCATCATGCTCAACAATCTGGAAGCACTGGGTAAACCTGAGCGGACAGTAAGTGGAGAATCGAATACCAATGCATTGATTCCACCGATGAAGATCAGGGACTTTACGTTCTCATCTCTCTCTGACGCGGTATAGCTAATCCCTACGATAAGACTCTAGGTTCTTGGTCCTGTGGTCGGTCCTGTGGTCGGTGTTATCACCGACCACATAAATCTTTACCGCAACTACCTTAGCTTACAGATAATTAGTGAGAGAGTGGTTGGTGATAACACCAACCACAGGGTAATCAGCATTTCCCCTTATTGAATTTCCAGAATTTTTTGATGTATTTTAGAAAA
>CAZGCG010000422.1:0-3121 GCA_964524205.1 uncultured Sphingobacterium sp.
ACCGGAACATTTCGAAACATCATACCAGCATATTTTTCGATCCTGAGCAGCTTCATCCACTGCAATGAAGTTTCAGCTTTTGATTTACTTGAGACACGAAACAGACCTAAAGTATCATCAAAACCCGATTCTATGACCTGAAGACAAGTATTTCCTGTCGGGAAATACTGAAATAATTCAGGTGAAACATAGCCGATCTTCTTTTTTATTTCCCAGATGCTCTCGCCTGTCCCTTTTCGCTGATCAAAAAGAGTGATCTTATTGGCAAAGGCCTGGGGATTATCCCCATTGATAAGGCTTAATAGAGTTGATTTCCCTGCCCCATTATGTCCGACCAGCATCCAGCGCTCCCCCTGCTTCATCTGCCAGTTTACCTGATCAAGAATCAGTTTATCACCATATCTGATGCTGACATTTTCCATCCCGATAATAGTTTGATAAAGAGGCCATTGTGTCTTTGAGAGCAGTTCCTTTAATTCAAGCCTATTGATCTTTTCTGCAGTACTTAGGTTTAGGTTTTCAGGACTAAACTGGTCTGAGGGAACCTTTCTGATCATCTTACCCTGATCAAGAACCCCAACATGAGTTATTGCCTCCGGTATTTCTGCCGGTGTGGTAGCCATGATAATACTGATGCCTGAGTCAGAAATTTCGCGGATAAGTTCATTAAAATCCCGACGGGCGGCTACATCGAGTCCATTCAAAGGATTATCGAGTAATAATAATATTGGATTTCTGATCAATGCCGAAGCAATGAGCAGACGCTTAGTCTCACCATTGGATAGTTTAATCAGCTGTTTATCAAGCAGGGGGAGAAGATTCAATCGTTCTGTAACCCTTTGATAAGTCCAGTAACCACCCGGTTTAACATTTTTTATAGCTGAAAGATAATTTGCTACCGTATCCGCATCTTCAGAATCACAGGAATTAAAACGCTGCTGATAATAGAAATCGCTGGTATTCGAAAGATTTCGGAACTCATGCCGGGCAGAAACCTGGGCCATCAGTTTATACCGGTTAAAAAAGGGATCATCCTGATGATGTTCGGCAATATAACTGTCAAAATAAGGAAAGTTAGCTTCACCTCTGGCCATAGAGGCCTTACCCATTATAAAATCCAGAAAAGTGCTCTTGCCTGATCCACTTTTACCCAGCAAAGCCCAGTTTTGACCTTTTTCGATGTCAAGATCAAGACCTTCGAAAACGAGAGAATTATATTGACGGATGCTTACGTTACGAAATGAAATAAGGAGATTATTCACAGAAAAACTATATAGCCTGACAAGGCTCAAAACTATTGTTTTAGGCTTAAAGAACAAAGGAGGATTTTTGCTTTATATGATGTTATGTGCTTAACGTGCATTTGGTGCTAGCGCGCGTCCAATGATATTATTTTAGAGTACAGTTAGGCTCTTTTGTTTCCCGCTTTCGCGGAATGACAAGGGTTTTTGGGGTAAGGAGATCCCAGCCTTCGCTAATAAGAAATTATAAGATGGGTTACCTGAGGTTCCCGCATTCGCGGGAATGACAAGTGTTGTAGGGGTATGGAGATTCCAGCCTCCGCTGGAATCGCAATGCGAAACTGTATGATAATTGTAGTTTCCCTTGACTCAATTCTATTTGTGTATTTGGCGGATGGGAATTATGGATTTTGCCAAGGATTGGTTGGTTAAATTAGTGGTTAACTAAATCCGATTCCAGCGAAGGCTGGAATCTCCCGATCTACCCCCCCCAATTTGTCATTCCAGCGCAGGCTGGAACCTCCCCATCCTTAAATTATGACATTGACGCGCTCCTATTGCGCGTGCTATAAATTTTCCTGGTCACCCTAAAAAAGGATTTTTTTGGCATGCGCCAACGACCCTGGCATACAACATAAAGCATAACCAAAATAAATTTGCATTTACGAAAAGTTCGTAGTATGTTTACGAAAAGTTCGTAGATATGGAAAAGTTAACCCCAAATGAGGAAGAAGCAATGCAGGTAATCTGGAACCTATGCAGTGGGACCATTAAGGATTTCCTGAATGCGCTATCGGAGCCAAAACCACCCTACACCACCCTTGCCTCTACAGTAAAAAATCTGGAGAAGAAAAAGTTTATCTCTGCAAAGAAAGTTGGAAATACCTATGTGTATGCTCCAAAAATCAAGGAAGAGGAATACAAGAAAAAATTCATGGGTGAGTTTGTAAACGATTATTTCAGTAATTCATATAAAGAATTGGTAAGCTTTTTTGCGACACAGGAAAAGATCAGTACAGATGAGTTAAAAGAGATCATTGAGATGATCGAGAAAGGAAGGAAATCATGATGCCCGAACTGATCATTTACCTGCTCAAAGTAAATTTATCGCTTTTACTTTTCTATTTTGGCTACCGTTTATTTTTGAAACAATTCACTTTTTATTCCCTAAACCGGATCTATTTGTTGCTGGGATTAATTTATTCGAGCCTCTATCCACTGATTAACCTCGCCGATCTTTTTAAAAGTAATCCCGAAATAAAACAGCAGATCAGTAATATAAGCCCCGACTGGCAGTATTCAGTCAGTTATGTAAATAGCACTTCCCCGGTTCCCGACAGCATATACTGGCAGGTAGTTATATTAATATTCTGGACCGGTGTAACCCTGATGCTGATACGGCTGATCATTCAACTGATCTCCCTTTTAATCCTGCACAGAAGATCTGAACCTGCAGTTTCAGGTAATTATAATTTTAGAATTGTGCGTAAAAAGGTGAATCCATTTTCATTCTGGAAAACCATTTACCTTAATCCTGAATATCACGAGCCAAAAGAACTCCAATCGATATTAGAGCATGAACAAGTCCATGTCAGTCAGTTGCACAGCCTTGATGTTCTGCTTGCGGAAATCTGCACAGTCTTCTACTGGTTCAATCCGGCCGTCTGGCTGATAAAAGATGCGATACAAGCTAACCTTGAATTCATAACCGATTTACAGGTACTTAATTCTGGTATCGATAGTAGGGAATATCAATATGCATTGTTAAAAATTAATGTTTTGCCACAAAATGCACTACCTGTGAATAATTTTCATTTACTGACCATAAAAAGAAGAATAGCCATGATGAACAAGAGACAATCAAACCAAATCAAAAAAGG
>CAZGCG010000423.1:0-3117 GCA_964524205.1 uncultured Sphingobacterium sp.
TTTATTAGTGATTTACAAAACGTCTAAATTTTTATACGATTTCTACTACCATGGTAAAAGCTGCGGTGTATTTTCAGGGTGATCGTAATCTTGAGTCTCTTGAACTTTCATTGGGAACTTTCGAAGGCAAGCGTTACTTCCACAAGATCAATAATCCAAAGGGAAATTCCTGGTTGGAACTTGATCTGCCGATCTCAGCATTTAAGCTGGATGGCAAATCCCTGGGTGCTAATGAGCATATTCAGGTGATTACCTTGAAAGGATCATACCCGATTGTGAATTATCTGTTGACCTACACTATTCTGATGGATGATTTCAGCATCAATGGTGAGCGTGACAGACAATTTATAGCTACTACACCAAGCTCTACTAATCTGGATATGTTCGATGTTACTATTTTGAATAAGCACTTTTTCTATGGTGATAATGTCAGTCTTAAAGTTGCACCCGAAGGAAATATAAGTCTGAAGCAGGTTACAGGTACATTGGTAGATAGTAAAGGAAAAATTGTTAAGGATAATATTTCATTCAGCCGCAGTGGAAATGAATGGGCTAATACAGCTATTTATAAACTTTCAGAAAAGGATGCCCGTGGGCAATGGGAGATCCGTCTGAAAGGTGAAGATAATCAGGGCGGATCAGTAAACTGGGCTATTCGCTTCCTGATGCCGGGTAAGCAGGTAAATGGTCACCCGAGACTATATTTCTCTGCTGAGGAGCTTAAAAACCGTCTGGCAAATGAAAAATCGCCTGTTGCTAAAAAGATTCTTGATAATGCATTGGCTCATAAAGATTTCATGAAAGTGAATGTTGATGCGATCAATGAAGGTATAGATATGACTGCAGAAAACCTTGTTGGTGGTCCGCATTCAAAAACTTCAGTAGGTTTTAACTCCTATGCTTTATGGAATAATCCTAATTCTACTCTTGGAAATGTAATTGAGGAAGGCAGCTTCCAGTATACTTTTAAAGGTGACCGTGCTGCGGGTGAGCAGGCCAAAAAAGCATTGCTGAAACTTTGCTCATTTAAAAAATGGAATGCCGACTGGATGCTGGAACGTAAATTCTGGACTTACTATCCGGTAGGTTATACAATCAAACCTGTGGCTTATGGTTATGATATGCTTTACGACCTGCTTTCTGAATCAGAGCGTGCATTTATACGGACTGCCATTATGGAAAAAGGTTTGAAAATGTTCCATCGCGATATGGTTGAAATGAACCGTATGCCATCTAACCAGACCAATCACATCGCTGTATTGGCAGGTGGTATGGGTTTAGCTGCAACCGCTATTTATGGTGATGATCCTTCCAATCCAAATCTGGAGCCTTATATCTCAGGTATCCTTACCAAAACAAAAACCTTTATAGACCGTACTTATTATGAGGATGGAAGTTATGGTGAGCCAAAAAGTGGCTATATGAATATGGCGAGCAGGGATATGGGTGAATTACTGCCTGCTTTGGAACGTAATTTCGGAGTTGATTATTCTACAACTACCAGTTTTAAAGATTTTTACAAATACCTTATTCAGGCGAGCTATTCAAATGGTCTGATGCAGGATTATGGTGATGGTGGCGGTGCAAAAGGATCTAAAGTTGATATCGGTGGACAGATTCACTCCTGGTGGTTAGTTCAACGGACTAAAAATCCATTCCTGTATAGTTATGTAAAACCATTCTGGGAATCCGGAAAGGGTGGTTACCTGAGTTATGTATGGTACAGGGATGATATCACACCGGTATCGAGAGAAACATTACCTCCTTCGAAGTTCTTTAGCGCTCAGGGTATGGTGATGCGCTCCGGTTGGGATGATGCCTCCACGGTATTGAGTACCCGTGTTGGACCGAACTCAAATCACTATCATTATGATCAGGGAAGTTTCCAGATCATGAAAAATGGAGAGACCTTACTGACCGATCCTGCCTATGGTCCTTTGGGATATTATGCGAATCTGGAGTATTTGAGTTATAGCGTTCAGGCGATCGCACATAACGTAATGCTGGTTGATCATGATCCTGAAAGTCAGGCTCCTGCTCATTATGATAATGGTATAAAAGCGCTGACCGAATGGCCAAGAGTACAGCATTTATTCAATGGTAAAGATGCTGATGGAATTGAAAGTGAGCTTAGTTCAGTGTACAAGGGTAAACTTGAGAAGTATTCACGTACCTTACTTTACACCAAGACAGGTCCTGTTTTCCTGTTTGATGAAGTGAAAAGTAAATCGCCAAAAGGCCATGTTTACGACTGGTTGTTTCATGCTCCTCCGGGTGAGAACAACCAGACTGCAATCAGTTATGATAAAGGACGTATGATCATTGATCGTCCAAATGCCAAATTGACGATGGATGTGGTAAGTCCGGAGATCGTTGCCTCTAAGGTTTATGATAAGAGTGCAGGTATAGGTAAAGGATTCTATGAGTCCTTCCTTGATCTGGCAAGTAAACCGGATCTGAATCAGGTTAATTTCCTTGCAGTTATTTTACCGGAATCTAAACCGGCTTCAGGTCCTGCTCCTGTAACTACTAAGCTGGAAGCAGCGGGATGGATCGGTGCTAAAATGGTTCATGCTAATGGTTCTGATATAGGTTTCTTTAGAACCGGAACAGAAAATGGTGTAGCAGCAGGTTTTACAACTGATGCAAAACGATTTACTGCGAGCTATGATAAATCAGGTGCTCTTCAGAAAATCTACTATGAAGGAAGCTCTATCTCTGGTAATGGGTTGTCTTTAACCGCAGATGTTGGTACAAGAGGTACTTTGGCGTTAGTTTCTACCGGTATTGATGCGGAAATCAAATCCTGGAAAGGTTGTTCACTGAAAGTAATGGTGTCCGGAAAACCGGCTTCTGTTCAGGTTAACGGACAGACAATTAAAGACTGGACTTTTGACGCAGGTACTAATACTGTAGCAGTGAAATTACCGGCTGGAACAGTTTCATTAAAAATCAACAAATAAGGGTTTTGTTTTCTGTTTAACAGAAAGCAATTTTCCTTCAATTTTAAATATTCCGGATCTTCATCTAAAGATGGAGGTCCGGTATTTTTGTTAGTGGGTAATTAAAAACCTTAGCTCAATTTAGGGTTAATGAAACCACATAGAAACATAGAAA
>CAZGCG010000424.1:0-3111 GCA_964524205.1 uncultured Sphingobacterium sp.
GTCAGGCTATTGCCGAACTCTGTGATCGTGCCTCCCGGCTCAATTAGTGATACATTGATCCCAAAATAAGGCTCCAGGTATGTTGCAAGGCTTTCTGTTAAACCTTCAAGTGCAAATTTTGCGGCGCAATAAATCTCGTTTACCGGAGAACCTACAATTCCGCCTACCGAAGAAACATTGATGATATGGCCACTTTTTTGCTTCCGCATGTACGGCATTACGGCTTTGCAGCAGCGAATCACTCCATAGAAATTGACGTCCATTACCTGCTGAATTTCTTCCATGCTTGCCTGCTCCATCGGTTTGATGAACCCTGCACCGGCATTATTGATCAGTACATTAATTCTATGTTCTTTAGCAATAATTTCATCAACACAGGCCTGGATGCTTTTCTCGTTTTGAACATCCAGTTGCCGGACGTGTAGTTTAACATTCCTGTTTTGTGCCTCATTTTCAAGAGCTGATTTCTTATTCAGATCGCGCATAGTTGCATATACTTTATGCCCTTGTTCTGCGAGCATAATGGCGGTTTCGAGTCCGATACCGCTTGATGTTCCTGTAATTAATATAACTTTTTCCATATTGACCTGTTCTAAAAGAAGGTCATTAAAAGTACAAAAAATAGGCAAGGGGGTTAAAATATTTGCTTTAAAGCACTTTAGTAGACAGTTTTTTAATTTAAAGTTTTGCGTTTGGTAAGATTTATTTTGTAATGATAGATTTGTGTAGCTATTAGCATAGCTTTTGTAGCCAATTATATTTTAAACTAAGCCTATACATGTTTTTTGATAAATTGCAGTATTTACATTGATTAACACTTATGCTCTATAAAGAACCTTTTGTTCTGTATCTTAATATTTCAGTCTGTATTATTTTACTTTTCCTGGCACTGCCGTCTTTATTAAACCGAAAGGAAGAGTTAAAAGTGCGGTTAGCATTTTTCATGATATTCTTCATTGTAATTGCTACCTGTTTAATTAATGTGGTGGTATTGCATTCAGCCAATTATTCCCTAATGTATTTGGGTTGGATAGTATTTTTCTTCTCTCTGTCTTTTGGCCCTGCCATATATGTTTATATAAAAAGTTTACTTGGTAGTAAGGTTTCCAAAAGCATACTATTTAGTCAATTGCCAGGTCTTGCGACACTTTTGTACGGCATTTATCTGGCTTTAGCTGATAGCATTGTTCAGCGAGACATTTTTAGACAAATGTTATCCCGGGAGCATTTGTTTTATGAGATTACTAACCTGCTAACACTCGTTCTCACCTTATTCTACTGCGTAAAATCCTGGCTTTTTATCAGGAAGTTTAAAGTAATAATTAAAGATGACGGACGCCAGCCATTCAGTTTGAAGGTAGCTTGGGCGAGAGAATTCATATTATATATGTTTGCAAACGTTTTTGTATTCTTATTACTCGTATTGATACTTACAAACGTTTTTGGAATAACTACTGTGGATATGGATTTGATTGGAATGCCTGTTTTTATGTTGGTTGTTTACTTACTGGTTGCAGTACGTAGTATGATGATGTACAAGGAGTTTGAACATCAGTATGTAATTGCCAGTATAGAAAATGAAAAAAAAATACAGGCACAACGTTTTGAAATTGCCCGTGATCTACATGACAGTCTTGGGGCACAGCTGACTTTTATCGCCTCCGTTTCGGATAGCTTGAAAAGGAACGTTGCGGATCTGGATGAACACCTGAAAACCAAAACAGATACATTAAGTGAATTTACAGATAATGCTATTTCTGAACTTAAAAATGCCTTGTGGGTACTCAATGCTGATGAAATCCGTCTGGAAGATGTCAGATCCAAATTATTGAACTTTATTAAAGCAGCTGGTGAAGCCAGAGAAAATGTTGAATTTCATTTTACTTTCACCATACAGGAAAATTACTCCGTAGACTCCAAATGGGCTGTAAGCCTTTTTCGAATTATACAAGAACTAATAAATAACGCATTAAAGTATTCTCAGGCAACAGATATATGGATTGAGGCAGAACAAGTTGAGAACTTCTTTAAATTAGTAATCCGGGATAACGGAATTGGCTTTGATAGGGATGTCAGGAAAAGCAATTCATACGGCCTTACTAATCTTAAGAATCGAGTACAGATAATGGATGGAACGCTTCAAATTGAATCAGAAAAAGGAAAGGGTACAGAATGTTTTATTAAAATACCCCTGCGATGATCAAACTTGCATTGGTTGAGGATAATGTGGCGGCATTACGGGCTCTGAAAGACAAACTTTCTGATTATCCGGATGTGTGTATTCTGCATGAAGCTTATAATGGGGAAGAAATTTTATCTCAGCTCGTAGAGGATGCATCTATTGACCTCATTTTGATGGATATCGAAATGCCCGGTATGGATGGTATTGTCGCCACCTACCAGATAAAAAGAAAATATCCAAAGATTAAAATCGTTATGGTAACAATACAAGATCATGATGAAAGCATTTTCAATGCAATACGCGCCGGTGCCGACAGTTATATACTGAAAGAAACGAAGGCTGAGAAGATCTATGAAACGATAAATGATACGCTGAATGGTGGAGCTGTGATGTCGCCATCGATAGCCGTTAAGGCCCTGCAGGCCTTAAAGAGATCAAATCTAAGCATTCCTGTCAAGGCTAACAATTCTTCAGAGCTTACCGACCGCGAAATAGAGGTGCTTGAATATCTGAGCGAAGGGTACACCAATAAACGAATTGCGGAAGCATTATTCATCTCCTCATTTACTGTAAAGCGCCATATTGAAAATATTTACCGGAAACTGCAGGTGCAAAACCGGGTAGAGTTAGTGGATAAAGCTAAACGCGAAGGTTTAATTTGGCAAAAGGTTCATATGAGATGGAAGAAGTCTAACCAGACCGTTCCATTAACTTCCAGAATGGGCTGTTCAGCCCATTGTTCATCATTCTATTTTGTATGATTTTCGTTGTGAAATATCTCATCATCAAAACCTGATGGGGTCTTAAATATCAACCATTATACAATGAATAATGAATAAACCACAAATTCAGAAACCTTTATTACTGATACTTCTGCTGGTACTATCCATGGGATTAGTATTTGCTCAGCCCTCCAGTCGTTTTGTAGT
>CAZGCG010000425.1:0-3077 GCA_964524205.1 uncultured Sphingobacterium sp.
AAACCTGTTCCAAAGAGCGTAATTACAATAGATATAATGATCGTATTAATACTGATCATCATATTCGCCTTATTATCCGCTATTGATGTCAGATTAATATGGTAATCATAAACAGAACGGTAAAGGGTTTCAATACCTCTTCCCTCCTTTACCGGCTTTGCCTGAGTCTTTTCTGCCTCTTTAAGCAATCTGGATTGTTTCTCTTCTATTTTCCTTCGCTGTTCTATGATATTCTCTAATCTCTGCTCATTATATTTTAATACAGCATCCTCCGTTTTGAAATTAGTATCAATAAGAAATTTAAGCTGGATCTGAGCCCATTCATCTTCTGTATAGGTTTTATCGAGAATACGTTCCCACTCTATCTGCAACAGTTCGGCACGAAGGTTAAAATTCTTGCTGCCTAAACTAATATAATCAGCATCGTGAAGAATTTCCTGCATAGATCCGTCAGGAACTGTCTGGAATTTAGTAGATAAAATCAATGCCTCTATCTCTTTTATACTTTCATCAGGATAGTTTCCACTCAGATAAGCCTTCATTAATTTCACACTTTCTTCCTCGTGTCCCAGGTAGGCATTTATGTATCCGGTATCATGAAACCAGGCCGCCAACAGGAGTACCTCATAATCACGGCTTGTCATATTATATGACTTTGACAGCTTTTTACATGCCTTTACGGTCGTACTTGTGTGATTAAAATTATGATAAACATAATCACCCGGTAGTTTATCCCTGAACAGGTTGAAAACATACTCTTCAGCGTCTTTAACAACTGTATTGTTCTTCATGAGCTATAGTTTAATTTTTTGCTTTAAAGCCCGCATGGGCTAATGCTTATATATTGATAAGTACAAAATTCATGCAGTTTCAAAATAGATCAGATAAATAATTATCTGATAAGAAAAAACTATGCCATCATGTGTTAATAATATTTTTTCATGTCCTGTTTGGTATGATTATAGCAAATGTTCAATACAAACTTTAAAAAAATGCTTAGAACTTATATACTAGTGTTGGCACTAGCACTTATTTCATGTAATAACCCCATGAAGGATAAAATAGTGGACAGGGAAAAATCCAATGAAAAAGTTACGAGTCCTGAAGAAAGTACAGTTTATGAACTCCCTAAAGATCTGAATGAAATTTCAGGGTTAACATTTCTGAATGATTCTGTATTGATAGCTATACAGGATGAAGAAGGAATACTTTTCTATTACAATATAAACCAACAGAAGATCGTAAAAAAACAAGCCTTTGCAGATGAAGATGACTATGAAGATCTGGTAAAAGCAGGCAAAGACATTTATACAATCACCAGCAAAGGGTTAATTCATCAAATCAAAGATTTCGAATCCTCAAAACCGGTAGTCAAATCATTTAATACCCCATTTTCCAAAAAAAATGATATTGAAGGTTTGACCTATGACCCAAAGAACAATCGTCTGCTTATTGCTCCAAAAGAGGCTGGGCTGGATAAAGACAAAACAACCAAAGAGATTTATGGTTTCAACCTCAATACGATGACCCTTCAATCAGAACCCGTGTATACCATACATCTTTCTGAAATAGAGGCACAGTTTAAGGGAGATGCCCTTGAGGAAAGTTCAAAGAAATTCCTGAAAGCACTGGGCAATCAAAACATGAGCAAGGTTTTTCGTTCATCAGCGCTAACAATCAATGAAAAAACAGGAGAAACCTATATTCTTTCGGCAATTAACGGGCTTATACTTGTTTTAACTCCTGAAGGCGCCCTTAAAAAGCTTATTCAACTTTCCGGCCCTGAGTATAAGCAACCTGAAGGGATTGCTTTTTCACCTATGGGTAAGCTTTACATTTCCAATGAAGGAGGTAAATCAGGAATCGGAAATATCATCGAGCTTCAACATGAGAACTAAATATTTAATTGCAACCCTTTTTCTGATTAACGCAATACTGCTGAATTCCTGTACTAGCTTAAAGCCCTATTATGATAAAACCCAGCGGGATTGGGAAACTGCAAACAGCCCTGATACGTTAAAGCTAAAATATTCTGTTTTCCTTATCGGGGATGGTGGTGTTCCCGAAAAGGACAGACAGGAACCGGTTTTAAAGCTTTTACAAACCCAAATCTTTCATAAAGATACTACACGGATTCATTTTGTTTCTGACACAGGAATAGTAAATAATTCCCATCCCGAAGATGTAGTCATCTTTCTTGGTGACAATATTTATGAGACCGGATTGCCTGAAACAGATGCCCCTGATCGTGAGGAAAAAGAGCGCAGGATCAAAGAGCAGATGAACGTAGTAAAAGATTTCAGGGGACGCAAAATATTTGTACCTGGGAACCACGACTGGAACGAAAGCCGTATCGGTGGCCTGGCGGCAATAAACCGGCAGGAGGAATATATTGAACAATATCTTAATTCTGGTGATGTATTGATGCCCAGCAATGGTTGCGGTGGTCCGGTTGAAATCCAGTTAAATAATGACCTGGTTGTAATTGCGATCGACTCCGAATGGTGGCTTACAAAGCATGACAAATCACTTGCTCCCGACAATGGCTGCACTACCTCAAGCAGGCTGGAAGTAATACAGCAGATTCAGGATATAATTCTGCGTAATAAGGGAAAGAACATTATTCTCGCACAGCATCATCCCCTGTTCAGTAATGGCCGACACGGCGGTTATTATACCCTAAAAGACTATCTGTTTCCTTTGACACTGGTTAGAGACAATTATTATATTCCATTGCCCATAATTGGTGCTATCTATCCGCTCATGCGACAGTATGGGGTTTCAAGACAGGATCTTTCAAACAAAGATTATCAGCAACTCAAAAGGGGACTTTTATCTATTTTGGAAGAGGAACAAAACATAGTAATTGCCAGCGGACACGAACATGCCTTACAGTTTAATAAGTACAAGGATATAAATCATATTGTAAGCGGTGCAGGGGCAAAATCATCGTCAATGACAAAAGGGAATAATGCATTATTTTCTTATGGCGGCGGAGGAATGAAAGGTTTTGCCAGACTAAATTATTACAATAATGGTCAGGCATGGCTCGAATTCTGGGAACCTGTTGGGGATGG
>CAZGCG010000426.1:0-3062 GCA_964524205.1 uncultured Sphingobacterium sp.
AAACTATTTCCCTGTGGTTGGTGTTATCACAGACCAGAGGAGAACATATTCTATTAAAAAGCCTAGCTTATATATTCAAAACCTGTATAAGGAACCAGTGCAGCCGGAATTTTGATACCCTTTTCATCCTGATTATTTTCCAGGAGAGAAGCCACAATACGCGGCAGTGCCAATGCACTTCCATTTAAAGTGTGAGCAAGCTGAGGCTTGCCGTCGCCGCTCTTATAACGCAGTTTCAGGCGGTTACTCTGATAGGTTTCAAAATTGGAAACTGAAGAAACTTCGAGCCAGCGTGCCTGGGCAGCACACCAAACTTCCATATCATACGTTTTTGCAGATGTGAAGCCCATATCACCACCACATAAACTAAGTACACGGTAAGGCAATTCAAGTTTTTTCAATAAGGATTGAACATAATTGCTCATATCTTCCAAAACATCATAAGAGTGATCAGGATGCACTACCTGTACAATCTCAACCTTGTCGAACTGATGAAGACGGTTTAATCCGCGAACATGAGCTCCATAAGATCCTGCTTCACGGCGGAAACATGGGGTATAAGCACAATTTTTTATTGGCAATTCTTCCTCTTTCAAGATCACATCGCGGTATAGATTTGTAACCGGAACCTCGGCAGTAGGAATCAGATAAAGATTATCACCTGTGATGTGATACATCTGACCTTCCTTATCAGGAAGTTGACCGGTACCGAAACCTGAGGCCTCATTCACAACAATTGGGGGCTGCATCTCACGGTAACCTGCTGCATCTGCACTATCGAGAAAGAAATTGATCAGCGCTCGCTGTAGTTTAGCACCCTTACCCTTATAAACAGGGAAACCGGCACCGGCAATTTTATTGCCCAGTTCAAAATCTATGATGTCATATTTTGCGGCGAGTTCCCAATGAGGCAAGGCACCCTGCTTAAGCTGTGGTATCACTCCATGTTCTGATGCAACCAGATTATCATCGGCTCCAAAGCCTTTGGGTACAGATTGATGCGGTAAATTAGGCAAAAGCACCAACTCAGCCTGCAAGAGGATTTCAATGGCAGAAAGTTTATCTCCGAGGGTACGTGTTTGTTCTTTAAATGTTGTAGTCTGTGTCTTTATTGCTTCAGCCTCTGCTTTTAAACCCTGACGCATCAGTTCACCAACCTTTTTAGCGGCGGCATTAGCCTCAGCAGCAATTGAATCCAAAAGAGTTTGCGTCTGACGACGGTCATCATCAAGCTTTATGATCTGATCAACCAGTTCAGGATTTTTAAAATTCCTGACGGATAAACGATTTAAAACTTCCTCCCTATTTTCGCGGATATAACTAACTTGCAGCATCTTTAATAATTTTAGACAAAGATATAAACAGTTTGGAGTTTGGGCTTTGATTTTGGAGTTTTTCCTAAATGAATCCCCGAATAAGAATAGAAATAATGAGCGGCAAACTTTATCTTGTACCTACACCGATCGGCAATCTCGAAGACATGAGCTTCAGGGCAGTTCGCATTCTGAAGGAAGTTGATCTGATCCTTGCAGAAGATACCCGCACCAGCGCACCCCTGCTGAAACATTTTGGGATAGACAAGAAATTATTTTCGCATCATCAGCATAATGAGCATAAGTCGGTAACAGAAGTTATTCGCTTCATTAAAGAGGGTAAACAAATCGCATTAATTTCTGATGCGGGCACCCCGGCAATCTCCGATCCGGGATTTTTACTTGTTCGTGAAGCTATCCGCAATGATCTACCGATAGAATGCCTGCCGGGTGCTACTGCATTTGTTCCTGCCCTGGTTAATTCGGGTCTGGCTGCCGATCGTTTCACTTTTGAAGGCTTCCTGCCGGTAAAAAAAGGCCGGCAAACCCGGATGAAGGAACTGGTGAATGAAAGCCGTACCATGATATTTTATGAATCGCCACATCGCCTTTTAAAAACATTGGAAGAGTTTGCACAATACCTTGGACCGGATCGCCAGGCATCTGTTTCCAGAGAATTAACAAAGATGTTTGAAGAGACAGTGAGAGGAACTCTTGAGGAAATTAAAATACATTTTGAAACTCATACCTTAAAGGGTGAGATCGTTATTTGTGTAGCAGGCAAATAAAATTTATAATTAATAAAAACTAGATTATGTTAATTGAACAATATTTAACAGATGATCAGGATCCAAGAACCGCAGAAAAAGTTTTGGGGAAACTACGGGATATGCTTACTTCAGGAGAGGCCGTTATCTATCTGGCAATACAAAAAAGACCTGCTGTAACCCTGATTCCCGATTGCATAGCAGTGACGAATAAACGTATTGTATTTTGTATACCTGAAAATCTGGGCCTTACCACGGCTTATAAAACTTTCCCCTGGGCTGAAGTTAAAGAGGTTTCATTTAAAGAAGAGTTCTTTGGATCAAAGTTTATTACCATCCCACAAAGAGGTGAAAACATTGCCATAGATTTTATTCCAAAAGTTCAGGCACGTAAACTCTATCAGTTCTGCAATGAACAACTGGAAAAAGTAAAGACCATACCAGGATTTGATGAGAAAATCAGTGTGTTGCAGAATGAGAACCTTGGGGATGACTACGCATCATACATAGAAATTGAAGATCAGAATACTCCGGCAATTGCAGAGGTGAAAATAGCAGAACCTGAAGATGAACTAACCCAAAAGCTGCAGAAGTTAAAAACACTGTACGAAAAACAACTGATCAGCCAGGAAGAGTATGAAAATAAAAAAGCCGAAATCTTAGCCAGACTTTGATGAAAAGAAATTATCAGCTTGCACTTTTAAGCGCATTCTTACTTTGGTTTGCCTGGCCACCGATTCCATTCAGCTCCCCAATTCTTCTGATAGCACTTGTTCCTGTTTTGCTGGCGACAGAAAACATCATTGGGGCGCAAGCGAAGAAAAAAGGAAAATTGATTTTCCGGACAGCCTTTCTTTGCTTTTTTGCATGGAACACGGCCAGTATTTACTGGGTTTTCAATTCCCTGGATTCGGCAATGCCTACCTGGGTGGCTGCCCTGATTTCACTGATCCCCTTTGGTTTGGGGGCAGTCTTAATGACT
>CAZGCG010000427.1:0-3062 GCA_964524205.1 uncultured Sphingobacterium sp.
TTGGTTCAGAATCACATGAAGGGTCTTCAAAAATAATTTATAAGCAAATTTTTTTTATTTTTTTGGTAGCTGCTGCAGTTCTCATTATTATTATTTCTCTGGGGATTAAGTTTTATCGAGACAAGAATAGCCAAAAGGAGGTTCTTCTTACGAATGAAAAGCCTATACAAGACGTTGCTCCAGGTGGTAATAAAGCATTCTTAACCTTAGCAAATGGCACAAAATTATCATTGACTGATGCTACTGATGGCGAGCTGGCCAGGCAGTCAGGTATTAGCATTGTTAAGACAGAGGATGGTCAGCTGGTATACAATGTAAGTAATACAGGTAGAGAAGGAAATACAGCTCCTTTATTTAATACCATTGAAACACCCCGTGGAGGACAATATCAAATTAATTTGCCTGATGGTTCCAGGATTTGGCTAAATGCTGCTTCATCATTACGTTACCCCGTAGTATTCAGTGGTAGTGAGCGCAAAGTTGAATTAGAAGGAGAGGCATATTTCGAGATTGCTGAAAATAAGGCGAGTCCTTTCAGGGTGGTCAGTAATAATCAGATTGTAGAAGTTTTGGGTACCCATTTCAATATTAATTCTTACCCTGAGGAGGGCACTGTTAGAACCACTTTATTAGAAGGTAGTGTTAAAGTCCGCTCGGGGAATAATTCAGCAATGTTAAAACCGGGTCAACAATCGCAGGTGGGTAATTCTATCCACGTAACGCAAGCGGATACATATGAAACCATTGCCTGGAAGAATGGCAAGACCCAATTTTCAAATGCAGATATTAAAACCATCATGCGGATGCTATCACGCTGGTATGATGTAGAAGTTGAATACCAAGGTGAGATGATCGGAACCGGGTTCGGAGGATCAGTATCCAGGTCTAAGAATATTTCTGAAATTTTAAAACTTTTGGAATTAACCGGCGACGTTCATTTTAAAATAGAAGGAAGGAGGGTTATAGTCATGCCGTAAATTTTACAATCTAAAAGGCAAACCAAAAAAAGCCAGAAGTGGTGGTGCACTTCCGGCTAAGTATGGGTTTATGCCTACTAAAATTGATTTGACACAAGATTTGTTAACTAAAACCCAAACACAAATATATGAAATTTTATGATTTCGGTCCGGCCGGCTTACTCCGGGGGATAAAGAAGACCACGCTGATTTTAGATAATGGTGCTCCATTTTTTAAAACAGTCTTAAAACGCAAAATTATTATGAGGATTAATATTATCCTGATCTTAATGACAACAACTTTACTTCAGGTTAGTGCATCTACATATGCTCAGAAAATAACCTTAACTAAAAATAATGCGTCAATAGTTGATATTTTCAAAGCGATTCAAGCTCAAAGCGATTATGATTTTATATACTCAAACCGGCTAATTAACAAGGCTGGCAAGGTAAATATTCATGTTGCTGAAGCTCCTCTATTGGACGTATTGGAAATATGCTTTAAAAATCAACCATTTACCTATTCTATTAAGGATAGAACCATTGTGATAAAGGAAAGGGAGCACCCTTTTCAAAAGCAGGATATAGTCGAGGTAGATTTACGGATTGATATTACAGGAAAGGTAATTGATAAAAATGGGCTGCCGGTACCTGGGGTCAGTGTGAAATACAAAGGCAGTAACATAGGTTCAGTTACTGATATGGATGGTAACTATAAGATCAATTCCCCTGATGGAAACGGGACTCTCGTGTTTTCATCAATAGGGTACGTCACCCAGGAAGTATTGATGAATAACAGAACTAAAATTGATATTGTTCTGGCTGAGGATTTACAGGGGCTATCTGAGGTTCTGGTTGTAGGGTATGGTACACAAAAGAAAGTGAATTTAACCGGAGCCGTCAGCCAGATAACATCAGAGCGTCTCGAAAAGAGGGCTGTAACCAATATAGATCAGGCATTACAGGGAGTTGCATCGGGCTTGAATATTACAACAAATACTACATTGGGAGGTGAACCTAATGCAAATATGGGAATGAATATTCGGGGAATAGGTTCCCTTTCGGGAGGTTCACCCTATATTTTGGTTGATAATGCCCCTATGGATCTGAATAATGTTAACCCCGCAGATGTTGAGTCTATTTCTGTACTCAAAGACGCAGCTTCTACAGCAATATACGGATCCAGAGCAGCTTATGGAGTAATACTAATTACTACTAAATCTGGCAAGTTAAATGAGCAGATGAAGGTAAGCTATAACAACAATTTTGCAATGGCAGAGCCTACTTATCTGCCGGGATTTGTAAATTCTTTAACCTTTGCGAATAGTATAAATGAGGCTGCAACAAATTCAGGACAGAACAGGATTTTTAATGATGAAACCCTCGCCAGAATAGTTAGATACCAGGCAGATCCTGTAAATACTCCTTCAATGGTAAAAAATCCAAGCGACCCGAATGGATGGGGGTACTGGAATCTGGGGAACGCTAATACTGATTGGTACGATGTGTTGTACAAAGACTGGGCTTTATCCCAAAGGCATAATGCCGGAATTAGTGGCGGTTCAAAGAACACAAATTACTATGTTGGTTTAGGATGGGTTGATGAGCCGGGTAAATTAAATTTTGCGAATGAACAATTTCAGAGGTATAATCTGACATCAAATATATCAATGAAGGTTACTGACAAGTTTATTGTCAACATGAAGGCTAAAATTAACCGGAGTTACCAAAGTTTCTTTCTATCGCAGGCTGTAGGCGATAGACAAAGTTTCTTCTCAAGTATGGGAATATCGTGGCCAACGGATCCTGTTTATACCCCCAATGGAGATTTTGCCATGGACAAAAATCAACCTCCGGTTTTGGCAAATGGTGGCAGTGATAAGCAATATATTACCGATTTATGGTTAAATCCCTCATTTGAATTAAAACTAGCTAAAAACTGGAAGGTAAATGGAGATGTTAGCTTTAACTCAAATGGGTACAAAAGGAGTAATCATAGAACAATCTTGTGGGGGTTGGCTACAGATGGAGTTACACCTATAAAGCATTATAGCCAGAACTGGAACAGGATGTATCAGGAATTGTCATACAATGAGTATTTTACTT
>CAZGCG010000428.1:0-3051 GCA_964524205.1 uncultured Sphingobacterium sp.
CATTAATAGACAATTAAAATAAAATGCAAGGTAAAGGATTAGTTAAATTCGCAGCAATAGCGCTTACTATAGCGTGTTTGTATTCCCTCTCGTTTACGTGGATAGCGAATAAAGTTGAAAAAGATGCACAGGAATTTGCAAAAGGTGATGCTGTAAAAGAGAAAGTTTATCTTGATTCAGTAGCCTCATTACCAGTGTATAGCAGCCTGAGTTATATCACCTATCAGTACGCGAAAGAACGCGAAATTCCACTGGGACTTGACCTTAAGGGTGGTATGAACGTAACCATGGAGATCTCTTTGAGTGATATGGTTCGTAACCTTGCAAATAATAGTACTGATGCAAACTTTAATGCGGCAATCAAAAATGCTGAGGCCGCTATGGCAACAGGCGAAAGTGATTTCATTGGGGCTTTTGGCAAAGAGTTTGAAAAAATTAGTCCGAACAGTAAACTAGCCCCATTATTTGCAACAAAAGAGAATTCAGCAAACCTGAAGATTGATGCCAGCAATCAGGATGTTTTAAATTTCCTTAGAAAATCTGCAGATGGTGCAATCGACCTGTCATTCAATATTCTTCGTACCCGTATTGATAAATTTGGAGTAACTTCTCCTAACATTCAAAAACAACAGGGAACAAACCGCATTCTGATTGAACTTCCCGGTGTAACAGATCCGGATCGTGTACGTAAATTACTTCAGGGCTCAGCAAAACTTGAATTTTGGGAGACCTACGATAATGCTGAGATCTTTAGTTTACTTCAGAATGTGAACAGTATTCTGGCATCAACTATTAAATCAACTGATACTTCGAGCACATCTGCCGCTCAGGACACAAGCAAAAGTAAGCTTGCAGCTTTAGGTAAGAAAGACAGTTCTGCTGTTGACAGCGCTGCTGCATTGAGTAAAGTTCAAGCTGAGCAGGCAAAACTAAATCCATTATTTGCACTTTTAAACCCTGCAACTTATCAGGGTCAGGATGGCCAGGTTAATTTACGCCCGGGACCAGTTGTTGGGTATTCAGCTTTAAAAGATACTGCAAAAGTAAACTCATACCTTTCTTCAGCGGCTGTCAGAGCTGTTATCCCACAGAATATCAGATTATTCTGGGGAGTTAAGCCTATGTCGGAAGAAAGCAAGGTATTTGAACTTTATGCTCTTAAAACCAGCAATTTAGGTGGCGGCCCAGCATTAGAGGGAGATGTGATTTCTGACGCCCGTTCTGATTACGATCAGAAAGGAAATCCTGAAGTTGTAATGGTTATGAATGCGGATGGTGCAAGGGCATGGCGTTCTATTACTGCTGCTGCATCAGCTGATCCAAACAATAAAAAAAGTGTTGCTATTGTACTTGATAATTTAGTTTACTCTGCTCCTACAGTTCAGGGAGAAATTCCAAACGGAATTTCATCAATTAGTGGAAGCTTTAAAGTTGAGGACACTCAGGATCTTGCAAACGTTTTAAAAGCAGGAAGATTACCTGCTCCGGCAAAAATTGTAAGTGATTATGTTGTTGGTCCATCCTTAGGAGCAGCTTCAATCTCTGCGGGTTTAATTTCTACCATTGCTGGTGTAATCTTTATCCTTCTGTTCATGGGAATGTATTATAGTACAGCCGGATTAGTTGCAAACGTTGCATTATTGGTGAACTTATTCTTCCTGATGGGAGTACTTGCATCCTTAGGTGCTGTATTAACCTTACCAGGTATTGCAGGTATCGTTCTATCTCTGGGTATGTCTGTAGATGCTAACGTACTGATCTATGAAAGGATCAGGGAAGAGCTCGCAGAGGGAAAATCTGCAAGATTAGCAATCACTGAAGGTTTCAAGAAAGCAATGCCTTCTATCCTTGACTCAAATATCACAACTTTCTTAACAGGTGTAATTCTGTACATATTCGGACAGGGGCCAATTGTAGGTTTTGCTACTACGCTGATGATCGGTATTATCACTTCCCTGTTTGCAGCAATATTCATTTCCAGACTGGTATTTGAATGGTTACTCGACAGAAAAAAGCCTATCAGCTTCTCAATTAAAGCAACCCAAAATCTATTTAAAGATTCTAAGTTTGACTTCATCACTGGCAGAAAACGTTTCTATATTCTTTCAGCAGCGATAATTGTTGCCGGAATCATTTCGGCCTTTACTCAGGGCTTCAGTCTGGGAGTAGATTTCCAGGGTGGCAGAGCTTATTTTGTTGCATTCGATAAACCGGTTGAAGTTGAAAATGTTCGTTCTGTTCTGGTTGATGAATTTGGAACAGCGGTTGAAGTAAAAACCTTTGGTTCTTCCAATCAGGTTAAAATAACTACTGCCTACCTTATCAACGACAACTCAGATCAGGCTAATGACCAGGTTAACGAAAAGCTTGCATCCGGTCTTAAGAAAATTAATCCTGTGTACGAGATAAAGGATTCACAGAAAGTGACCCCTACAATAGCAGAAGACATTAAAACCTCCGCTATTTACGCTACGATATTCTCTATATTGGTCATCTTCCTGTACATATTGGCCCGATTCAGACGAATGGCATTTGGATTTGCGGCGATTCTGGCACTTGTTCACGATGTGCTCGTATTACTTGCAATCTTCACCATATTTAATGGCTGGTTACCTTTCTCACTGGATATTGATCAGGCATTTATAGCGGCTATATTAACTGTGATGGGCTATTCAATCAACGATACCGTTGTTGTATTTGACCGGGTTCGTGAATATATCGGACAGCATCACTCCAAAAACGAGGACCTTCCTTCAGTAATTAACAACGCACTAAACAGCACTTTAAGCCGTACCGTAATCACTGGTATTTGTACTATTGCTGTATTATTGATCATCTTCATCTTCGGTGGTGAGATCTTAAGAGGATTCTCTTTTGCAATGTTAATAGGTGTGATCTTCGGAACATATTCTTCCCTGTTCGTTGCAACACCATTTGTTGTAGAATTCATTAAAGAAAAAGACAAAGCAAAAGCTTAATCATTTTCTTCCGGAAATATTTTAAAGCATCCGCCCCTGGCGAATGCTTTTTTTTTGTTTAATAATTAATTTA
>CAZGCG010000429.1:0-3048 GCA_964524205.1 uncultured Sphingobacterium sp.
ATGATCGGTTTTGATAAAAAAATTAAGGAATACTGGAACAGCAATGTAGGCGGGGAGGTTAATGATATCCGGCACGGGGATTTTAATAATGATGGGAAGCTTGAGATTCTTGTCGGGACCGAAGGTTTTCAATTTTATGTGCTGGATGATAAAGGGAATACAATTTTTAGAAAGACCCTGAATGACAGGGTTCTTAAAGTAGAGGGATACCAGATCAGGAATAGAGCATATTATCTCGCTGCTACGGCAGATGGACATTTGTTTAAACTTTCGGGTACCGGAACTCTTGATGGATCAGTTCTGTTTCCGGATGAAATTTCAAATATTCTCATTGAAAACAATTCGCAAAATTCATTGATAATCTTAGGGAATGGGGATGTTTATCGCTTAAAGTAGATTAACCAAATTCAAAACCCGGATCATTTGTTTTTGTTAAAATAATCTAATGCTTGTTTTACACTGCCCTGTTCTATCAATATTTTTTTTGCTTCATTATAAACTGTAATCCCGGTATTGCTCATAAGCATTTTTACTGCTCTGTCAACAATTTTATCATTGATCAGTTTCACATTAATCATCTGATTGTCAAGCACCCTGCCAAGTTTGATCATGGTAGTTGTGCTGATCATATCAAAGATCATTTTCTGTGCGGTTCCGCATTTCATACGGGTACTGCCGGTAACAAATTCCGGTCCTGTGATCACTTCAACGGGAATATCCGCTTGTTCTGCGATAGGTGAACCTGGATTGCTTACAATGCAGGCAGTTGTGATGCCCTGTATTTTGCATTCCTTTAATCCTGACAATACGAATGGGGTAGTACCACTGGCCGAAATCCCAATTACAATATCTTTTGCGGATACTTTTTCCTTTTGAAGCATCTGCCATGCAGCGTTAACATCGTCTTCCTTTTCTTCCAAAGCTTCTATCAGATGCTCCTTTCCTCCGGCAAGAATTACATTGAAAAGAGCTGGAGAAACCCCAAAGGTTGTTGGAAGTTCGATTACGTCAAGAACGGATAAGCGTCCTCCGCTTCCTGCACCAACATAAAACAATCTTCCACCATGTTCAATTTTAGTTACAATTGTACTAATCAATGTATTTAGCTCGGGCAAAGCCTTTTCAATGGCCAATGCAACAGTTTTATCTTCTTTATTCAGGTTTGATGTAAGTTCTTCCACAGACATCTTCTCCAAATGCCTGTACTTTGATGCTTCTTCAGTAATTCTTGTCATATTAATTATGAGGATGTTTCAATATCCCTTTTTGATTTATTTCTGTTTTATAGTGTCAATAATACGAATATTTCGGTCAACATCATTCGTCCTTTAAATGGTATCATTTATCATATATTTCTACCCGGCACTTATCATTTATTGCTTTATATAGAGCTTTAATTGAATTTAATTTATGTAAAAAGAAGATTTACCCGTGTACGTAACCGTATAAAAATCTTAACTTGGATTATTGAATGTAATTTCTGTAAAATCTAATATGACAGACTATATAAACCGCAGAAAATTTGTTAGCAGAACAGCATTGTCTGCTGCAGGACTCCTTGTTTCTGAGCAGATAATGAGCATACCCCGATCTGTTAGCTCACCTGATCCGATAAATTTGGAAAAACCTGCCAAATCATACAATCTGATGAAGGATGTCATGAAATACCGGAAACTGGATTCTCATGTGCATGCGCACCTATTTGATGGTGGTCCGGAAGGGAATATTTCCTTCGCCGACCGTTTGGGAATAGACAAGATGTATATTTCCCTTCCGGCGTATAGTGGAGAAGGAACACCCAAAGAATTCAGATCCTATAATGATTTAATGCTTAAATGCATGAAGCAATATCCCGACCGATTGATAGGACAGTTTACCCTGAATGCCATTTTTCAGAAAGAGTCAATGGAAGAGATAAAGCGCTGTGTGGATTTGGGTATGGTAGGATTAAAAGTATATACCCAGTTAAAGATCAACGATCCATTGTTCTATCCAATCATAGAAAAGATGATTGATCTAAAGATGATCATTCATATGCATGCTTATGCTCAGCTTGGCCTGGGTGGTTACAGAATGAAGTATAATATCGGTATCAGGCCAAATACCTCGATTCCGGAAGATTTTGTAGAAGTAGCAAAGAGGTATCCTGAGGCAATGCTGCAGTATGCGCATATAGGGGGAGGTGGCGACTGGGAATATGCCTGTAAATTGTTTTCAAAACATCCCAATATTTATGTTGATACCTCGGGAAGTAATAATGCCGAGAACATGATTGATTTTGCGGTGAAATGCCTTGGAGAAGATCGGCTTTTCTTTGGATCTGATAATTGCTATTACCAGAGTGTTGGAAAGATCCTGGCTTCAAACCTTACTGAAACTCAGAAAAAAAAGGTCTTTTTTGATAATTACAATACTATTTTAAAAAAATCAGGAAGAAATGTTGATTGATATTAATGCATATGTTGGTCACTGGCCATTCATGCAGCTCAAGCATAATACTTGTGATGCTCTTCATGAACGAATGAATAAATTTGGTGTAGATATCTCAGTGATAAGTAATCTGAATGGGATCTTTTATAAAAATACACAATCGGCGAACGAAGAATTATTTGAAGAGATCAAATCTAAAGCTAAATTCCGGGATCGCTTTATTCCCTTTGCTGTCATCAACCCGATTTATGCGGGCTGGCGTGATGACCTTGAGGTGTGTATCAGCAAATATGGGTTTAAAGGAGTTCGAATTTACCCTAGATACCATGATTTCGAAATCCTTGATCCTGCATGTATTGAGCTGGTAAAACGGGTTCGTGATTTTGGTTTACCAGTCGCTTTTAATTTCAGAATGGACGACAGCCGTCAGCGTTCATGGATGGACATCTCAAATCTTAAGGATAATGTGATCAGGGAATGGAATCTCAAGAATATTCTGCCGATAATAAAAGCTGTTCCCGATGCAAAATATATGATTCTGAATTTTGCCAATGCAGCAACTTTGAATGCTGAGGAAATGGCGCTGATTAAGAATACTAATTTGTTATTTGATACTTC
>CAZGCG010000430.1:0-3019 GCA_964524205.1 uncultured Sphingobacterium sp.
AAACCTTTTACATATAAACTGTAAGTAGCTCGCTTAAATTTAACAAAAAAAAAAAAAAAAATCAATTAAATCTCTTAGTTCAATAAAACCTCGAAAATCAATGGCGATTATTTACTTATTCAGCCATTTTCTATCAGTTATATAAATAATAAACTGAATCAGGTATCCTTTACTAAGAAATCTATCTTCTAATGATATTTAGTATTTAAATGTAAGTTACGTTTACGTACCCGAAAATCCAAAAAAAAATATATTATTTTTTTCAACATTCTAAAACCAGTTCATTCAACTGTTAATTCTGAAATCAATAAACTCAGACGCAGGAATCTAAATATCAACTGCCAGGAGCCCTTCTGACCGGACAGGCAGGTAATCGAAGCAATGACAAAGCGTTTCAGTCGCAATTGTAGAAGTCAGATAATTCGAGGACAGAATTTAGATTTAATACTGATTCTAATATGTTATGCGAATCAACACAAACGATCTGACATTGAAACGGAATTATTTAGACTGATTGATCAGGCCGGCTATTGCATTCAGATCATACACAATCTTTCCATCCCTGATGGTTAACTCGCAATCGATCTTCTGTTTGCCATCAAATCTGTTTCCGGCTACATCCCTAAAGCCAAATTTACCATCGCGAATACTTAAAATAGCTACATCGGCAACCGATCCTTCAGAAAGGTTTCCAAGTTCTTCACGCTTGATAACCTGTGCCGGTGTCCAGGTACTGGCTTTGATCAGATCAGGAAATTTCATTCCCATTGCCATGAATATAGACAAGACATTTAACTGGTCTTTCATCGCCCCATTCACACTGCCCTGGTGTAAGTCAGTTCCCATAGTATTTGGATAAAACCCGGCTTTTAATGCCGGCAAAGCCTGGTTAAAGTTAAAACTGCCTCCACCAAAGCCAACATCAAATATGATTCCCTTTCTTTGTGCTTCCAGAACAAATGGTTTAAACTTCTTTGTTTTAAGATCAACAATTGGCTCAACTACTCCTCTTGATGACTGGATGAAGGTATGAGTGTAAATATCCCCTGGACGGAGGTATTTAGTAAATAGTTCTTCAATAGAAATAAAAAGTGTATTCAGGTCAATCATCACCGGCATATTTGCCAGTTTGCCTGCTTCTACTCCCCTGCTGATTGGTGTCCATTCAGAACCTGTAAAATGCGCAACCTTAAACCCAACTACATCGTTCTTATTTGCCAGTGCAACTTCAGCAGTTTTCTGTGAATCCATGTCACTTACATTCTGTTCATACTTTTCAATTCCCCTCATTCCTTCTCCTACAATATTCAACAAAGAAAGAACCCTGGTTTTTGAGACATCAATAATATTCTTCTTAAATGTCGGGAATGACCTCCAGCCGGCACCTCCTGCATCAACAACAGTGGTAACCCCAGCACGGAAAGTCGACTGATCAGGAAGTACTGCTACTGTACCCCCACTCAGATAGCTGTCAGGATCAAAACCATAAAAAACATGGGCATGCAGGTCAATCAGTCCGGGCGTAACATACATTCCAGCAGCATCTACTACCTGCACAGCAAGGGCAGTGTCAATGTTCTTTGCAACCCTGATAATTTTCCCTTCCTGAATGGCCACATCCATTTTTTCGTTAATGTTGTTCTTTGCATCAATTACATGACCACCCTTAATAAGTATTCTGTAAGGTCTCTGAGCCTGAACATAGCCTGAAATGAAGAAGATTGCCAAAAAAAGCAGTATTGGTTTGCGTAGCATGACCGTATAAATTAAATTAAAAATAAAAATTGTGCACAGCCTGATTAAACTCTGGCTTTCATTAGTTCCTCTGTAAATCGCTTCGCAACGATTTTTTCATCTCCCGGCTGCATCATCCATACTGAAAGAATCATTGCATCATTGATACTCTTTGGTGCTTCGATCGATGGTTCACCATTGCGCAAATTCAGGGTCATTTCTCTTGGAGTTAACTTAATCAGGGACTGATCCCAGGAGATCCTGAGGGTTGGAGTAACATTAGCTATTGGAGGGACAAAAATTTCGGCCTTAACACCGTTCACTTTGGTCACTGCATTCAGGATTACATTGGCTCTGTCTTCCCACATCTGCCATTCTTTCCCATGATCCAGATTAACAAAACGATCAAGAGCCGCATACATCCCGAATATTTCTTCCTTATTTACTTTCATACCCCTGCCTATATTCCCTCCTCCCGGAGGCGCACTTAACCGGGCTGCTGCTATGATCTCTTTTCTACCCATTAATATACCGGCACTCTGCGGTCCACGGATAGCTTTTCCTCCCGAAACACAAACCACATCATAGCCCATATCATTGAACTTCCATAAGTTCTCAACAGGAGGTACATCGGCCGCAATATCAATCATTGCAGGTATTTTATGCTTTTTAGATAGAGCCAGCCATTGCTTATGACCTATTTTTCCCCATGGATCTGCTTCATTGTAAAACCAGGTCATCGCAGTTTTTGAATTAACAGCAGCTTCCATTTCTTCTACTGTCTCAACAAAAACACGTTTTATACCTGTGTTAGTCAGTGCATGATCGTATGATCCACTATGAGTTTTCTGAAGTATAACCTCGTTTCTCTCAAAACCTGAAACGTCAGGCAATATTGCAACTTTTGCCTTATCCATTCCGGTTAGAATTCCGGCAGTCCCAAGTACAAGTGCCGACCAGCAGCCTGATGTGACCATAGCAGCCTCCGAATGGCACATAGCAGCTATCTTTTCTCCAACTTTATCCTGAAGATCATTATACAATACATACTTTTTTGAGGCAGCCTGAATAGCAGCCATAACCTCATCAGGCATCAAAGAAGCTGTATGGGTAGTATATACTCCATAAGCGTTAATAAAGGTCCGCAAACCCAATTCTTTGATCAGATCGCGCTTTACAAGGGCTTTTGTGCCTGCTTGTGCTGTATTAAAAGGAACACCGCTAAGTCCGCCGGCTAAAGGAGCCACGGATAGGTATTTAATCAGATCTCTGCGTTTCATTTTGT
>CAZGCG010000431.1:0-3012 GCA_964524205.1 uncultured Sphingobacterium sp.
CATACCCGGGACAAAATAATAGATTCCGTGCGCTTTAAGTTCCCTTTGCTCAATAAGTTCTTTGTAGCGGGTAAAGCAAGCTATCCCAACCACAACCTTTACTCTTTCATCAAGTGCTGCCAGCCACCATGCTCTGGTACTTCCCATACTCATCCCCTCTACTCCAATCCTTTCAGAATCGATTTCCGGGCGGCTGTTCAGATAATCCAAAGCGATTTGTTCATCACGGATTTGCATTCCCCATAATGAGCGGCCAAACCATAAGTTGATTTTAAAAGTTGAGGTTTCCTGGTCAGGTCCTTTTGATTGAGTCTCGGGTGCTCCGGCCGGACCTGTACCCCGGCGTTCCCCATTAAAATAGCTGTCGATCGCCATTACTGCATATCCTTTTGAAATCAGCAGGGCCAATACATCCTGTGCAGTACCAGAATTCGAGCCAAAAACATTGTCTTTACTGCTGCCATGTCCGTGCATTCCCAAAACAACCGGCACTTTCCCTTTTACATTTGTTGGAATAGCCAGGTATCCGGGAATCAAACCATCTACTTCATTATCAATCAGAAATTTTTCCAGCACATATCCGTTCATCTGCTTTCTGAAAACGGTTTTTACGTTCAGATTCTTTGGACGGTCGGGAATATCCCCCAATAATCGCTTAAGGGTAGCAGCCACCTGAACCCTGTCATTTTTCCAGGCAGGCAATGCGGAGGGAAACTGAAAATCAGGATAATTCCATTTTTGATAATATTCCGGAACCCCCTCCCATGGGATTTGCTCTTTCCAGAGCTCTTCCTGAGCAGTAACTGGCTTATATATCCCGAATAAAATCAGGATGGATACTGAAAAACGAAGAAGCTTTGATTTCATTTGATATACAATTTAGTTTGATAATTTCTTGGCAACAATTACAGTAAAAGTAAATCCTTATGCTTTGGCAGCTTCTGCAATAAGTTTTGCTGACAGATCTTTTCCGAGGAACTTATCAATCAGTTTATGCACTCCATAAAGCAAAGGAGTCATCAGGATTGCAACTATAAATTTATAAGTGTAATTAACCAATCCGATAGCTGCAACCATTTGCCAGCTCCAGTTATATTGTGGATTAAGATAAAAGGCTATGAAGATAACCACAAAGCTGTCGATCATTTGGGATACCAAAGTAGAACCGGTAGCTCTTAACCACAGGGACCGCTCGCCGGTAAGCTTTTTAATACGATGAAAAAGAATTACATCAGCCATTTGTCCGATCAGAAATGCGATAATGGAACCGGCAATGATCCACATCCCCTGACCGAAAATCCCATTGAAAGCTGCATTCATATTAACATCTACCCCATTAACTTTTTGATTGACCCAAAAATCAGACGGAACCAGATCCATCGCAAAACCAACCACCATAAAGGCATAGCTTATCAGAATTGCAGCCAGTATTGACAAAAAACGAACCTGCCTGACCCCAAAATACTCATTAATGATATCTGTCATAATAAATATGAGCGGCCATGTTACTACTCCCGCCGACATATTAAAAGACAGATCAGGAACACCAAACATATTGATATTGAACTTCTCCATTCCCAGAGAACCCTCAACAGTAAATATTTTTACTCCTATAAACTCAGCGAGAATAGCGTTTGCAACGAGAAATGTGCCCAAAATGAGCAGGAGTCGACTTTCTTTGCTTTTATAAGTCATTTATGGCTTTCAATTTGAAATTAAAATAATAATTAAATCCCGGGAATTATAAAACATTCTAAATCAGGAAAATTAAAAATATCTAATTTAGGCTTTAATATGCACTTAAAATCTAAATTGCCTGAAGTAGGTACCACTATTTTCACAGTAATGTCTCAGTTGGCTTCAGAGTACAAAGCCATCAATTTATCACAGGGATTTCCGGATTATGAATGTTCTCCGCAACTGGTTGAGCTGGTAAATCATTATATGAAGTCGGGCTATAATCAATATGCCCCAATGGCCGGCCTCTACTCATTGAGAGAGCGAATAGCTGAAAAACAAGAGAAACTGCACCAGGCAAAATACAATCCGGATACCGAAATAACCATCACTGCGGGTGGCACACAGGCCATTTTCACTTCAATAGCCTGTGTAATTCAACCGGGAGATGAAGTTATTGTTTTTGAGCCTGCCTATGATTCATACATACCTTCTGTAACCTTATTTGGTGGAATTGTAAGATCTGTGGAACTAATTGCACCTGATTATACCATCAATTGGCAGGAAGTCAGGCAGCTTGTTAACGAAAAGACAAGGATGATCATCATCAATACTCCCAATAATCCGACCGCAAAAACCCTGGGTGAAGAGGATATGGCAGAACTGATCAGTATCACAAGAGATAGTAATATTCTGATCATTAGTGATGAAGTATATGAACATTTGGTTTATGATGGGAGGAAGCACTTAAGTGTTTCGCGCTACCCCGAGCTAATGGAAAGAAGTTTTATAACAGCATCATTCGGGAAACTTTTGCATACCACAGGATGGAAAGTGGGCTATTGTCTTGCACCTGAATGGTTGATGAAAGAATTCCGTAAAGTTCATCAGTTTGAAGTCTTCAGTGTCAACTCAGCAGTACAATATGCCATCTCCGATCATTTGTTAGATGAACGTAATTATTTGGAAATCAGTGATTTTTTTCAGAACAAGAAAGATTTTTTTTATAACTTGTTAAAAGAGACACGGTTTGATCTGCTTCCATGTTATGGTTCATATTTTCAATCAGTACAATATAGCAGGATAAGTGAAGAAGGAGATACTGACTTGGCGAAAAGGATAATACGGGAATTTGGTGTAGCCTCCATACCTGTTTCTGCTTTCTATCGAAAAGGAACTGATCATAAGGTTTTACGCTTTTGCTTTGCCAAAAAGCACGAAACACTTGAAAAGGCCGTTATTAAGTTAGCTAAAATATAGCAGCAACCTTAATTAGGTATTAACGTATGAATATCACTGAATGAATACGCTAAAAATCACCACCTTCCAGGCTTA
>CAZGCG010000432.1:0-3011 GCA_964524205.1 uncultured Sphingobacterium sp.
CTCAGTTGTATGATATCAGCGGTGATAAGATGCAATTGTTATTAGATTTCCCAACTATTGGTGAACCTCACTATGCTCAGGGAGTTGCTGCTGACGTGATTAAAAATAATTCAACGAAGTTCTTCAAGATCGAAGAAAACAAACACCCTTACGTTGCTAAAGGTGAGAAAGAAGCAAAAGTTTGGCGTGAAGGTAACAAGGTGCATATTAACATGACCCTGATGCGCTCACACCTTACCCCGGATAATATTGAAGGTGTCAGAGTAGGCGATGAAGTTTATTTCCATACTACCAACCTTGAACAGGATTGGGATGTTCCACATGGTTTTGCCGTTAAAGGAGCTTTAAATGCCGAACTTTTAGTAATGCCAGGTGAAACAACTACCCTGAAATGGATTCCGTTAAAAGCTGGTATGTACCCAATGTATTGTACTGACTTCTGTAGCGCGCTACACCAGGAAATGTCTGGTTATGTGCGGGTTTCTCCAGCTGGAAGTAATGTACCGATTAGTTTTAGTACCGGTACTAATACACCTAAACCAGATAATGCAGCCGGTCAGGGTGCTGCGGCCAAAAAATAATTTTCACTAAGGAGAGGTATGGGATATGCTTTTAGCAATTTCATATCTCTCCTTTTTTAACAATTTATTATGAGTAATAATAAAATTGCCAAAACAAGCAGCATTGCACTTATTGTATGCGGTCTTTCTTTAGTTCTGGTACTCTTTACTCCAATCTGGAGAATTGAACTGGACGCCCCACAATATCCTGAAGGCTTAATGTTACTGATTTATGCAAATAAACTGGCCGGAAATGTGGAGATCATAAACGGATTGAATCATTATATAGGAATGAAGACCCTTCATGCGGATGATTTTGTTGAATTTAAAGTGCTTCCGGGTATCATATTGTTTTTTGCAGCCTTTTTTGTTCTGGCCGGTTTGCTTGCCAGAAGGAACCTGGTAAATCTTTTGCTTGGATTATTTATTCTCTTTGGAGTATTGGCAATGGTTGATTTTTGGAGATGGGAATACGATTACGGGCACAATCTGGATCCAAATGCAGCAATTATAGTGCCTGGTATGGCTTATCAGCCACCATTGATTGGATTTAAGCAGCTTCTTAATTTTGGGGCCTATTCGATTCCGGATACTGGTGGATGGATCTTTATAGGTGCCGGTGCCGTTCTTTTGGGTGTTGTTGTTTTTGAATGGAAAAGGAAAAACAAAAGTAAACATCCAAAAAGCAGCTTGAATCTGGTAATAATTGGGCTATCAACCTTGCTATTCGGTTCGTGCAGCACAGCACCTGAACCAATTCGGATCGGTAAGGACAATTGTGATTTTTGTAAAATGACCATTAGTGATTCCAGGTTTGGAGCCCAGATTGTAACAAATAAGGGTAAAAAGTATAAGTTCGATGATCAGCATTGCCTGTCACAGTTTTTATACGAGGATAAAGTTAAAGATGAGGACATTGCAGGTGTTTATTTTGTGGATTTTAATGAGCCTCACGATCTTATTAATACCGAAAATGCTTTCTTCCTTCAAAGCCCTTCATTAAAAAGTCCGATGAACGGTAATATAGCCGCTTTCAGCAATAATGATAGTCTGGAAAATGCTGTTCAAACATTTTATGGAAATAAAATTACCTGGGAGGAGATGCTGAAGTGAGATATTTTTCCTTCATATTTTTTACCCTTTTATATTGCAGTGCTTCGGCAGGTAATATTTATGTCGGAGCAAAACGTGCCCATAAGACGGTAAAATCAGCCATTGTATCTGCTAAGGATGGAGATACAATTTTAGTTGATGCCGGGCATTACAGAGAAAAGAATCTGGTTATTGATAAAAGTATAATCCTGAAAGGGATTGATTATCCGGTACTTGACGGTGAAAAGAAATATGAGATTATTTCAATCACATCCAATGGAGTTGTTGTGGATGGATTCAAATTGATCCATAGTGGTATTTCCAGCCTTGAAGATTTAAGTGGAATTAAGGTTTATGACAGCAGGGATGTTGTTATAATGAATAATGTTCTGGAAGATACTTTTTTTGGAATATATATCCAGAATGGGATAAACTGCAGTATTGAAAACAATACTCTCAAGGCAATAGGTTTGGAAGAGCAGCAGAGTGGAAATGGAATTCATTGCTGGAAAGGGGATAGCCTGAAAGTAATAGGGAATCAAATATCCGGACACCGGGATGGAATATATTTTGAGTTTGTTAAAAACTCTGTGATCTGGAGAAATGTGTCAAAGAATAATCTTCGCTATGGATTACATTTTATGTTCTCCAATGATGATATGTATGTTAACAATGTTTTTAGAAACAATGGCTCCGGAGTCTCTGTGATGTATTCTAACCGGATCAAAATGTTCAGCAATTATTTTGAAGAGAACTGGGGAGATGCTGCTCATGGAATTCTGCTCAAAGAAATTTCGGATGGCTTTATGGAGGGTAATTATTTTAAAAGGAATACCAGTGGAATTTATATGGAAGGAGCAAACAGGATCTATATGAAACGCAATGTCTTTGAAAACAATGGATGGGCTTTAAAAATTCAGGCGAGTTGTATGGATGTAGTGCTTGAGCTAAATAATTTCATAGGGAATACCTTTGATGTGGGTACCAATGGCTCCCTTGTACTAAATCGCTTTAATAATAATTACTGGGATAAATATGATGGATATGATCTTGATAAGGATAAGATAGGGGATATACCTTACCGTCCGGTAAGCATGTATTCAATGATCGTTGAAAAATATCCTCCGGCAATGATCCTTTTTAGAAGTTTTATAACAAGTTTGCTCGATAAAACAGAAAAACTAATACCGAGTCTCACTCCTGAAAACCTGAAAGACACTGCTCCAATGATGAAAAGAGCCTTTTAAGGGTTTAATGCCCGATAAATATTTTGGGCAGCGGTGAAATACAAGAAATATGATTCCATTAACAAATATCAGCAAGCATTCTGGCACACTCAAGGCTCTCGACGCTGTAACA
>CAZGCG010000433.1:0-2994 GCA_964524205.1 uncultured Sphingobacterium sp.
TTTATTGTTTTTAAAAGGTGATGAAGCCCGTCCGAACGGCTTGGCCGGGCGGGCTATCATGATTTAATAGTCTTAGCCCTGCGGGTTTTGGCTAAATCATGATGGTCATAATCTTGTGCTTTAAGGCTGCCGGATATACCGCGCAACCTGATAAATAGATTTGACGGGCCGCCGCTTGCGGTACACTCCATCTCCCTCTCTGCCGCCTGAAACATTCGTATTCCCCTCAACCGTAATCAGCCAGGTTCCATCCCATTGGTCGATGAATCCGGTGTGGGCAATGCGGTTTTTGTCGGGGAAGTATATGGCAAATATGTCTCCAGAGGCGATAGTTATTCGTTGCCAGTTATCTGTTACCTGTTGCCTGCGATCAGTTGTCCGTTCCCCGTTATCAGTTGTCAGACTGGGAGGATAGGAGTAGGCGATACGAGAATGTCTTGACCCGATAGCTATCGGGTCTTGGCTCCCTGCCTTTCCGGTAGGCAGGTTGGTTCCTGACTCACCTGCCCAGCTTTCAACTTTTAGCTTTCTGCTTTCAGCTCTATCCCAAATTACTTTACTACCCTTAAAAAGGTCCGGTGACCAGCCTGAGCGAGGATTCTCAATCCCTGCTTGCCCAAAAACCCAGCAGACAAATGCCGCACACCAGGGGTTTCCTTTCGGAAGGTTTACGTAGCGGAGGTATTGCTCCACCGCCGGACCTGAGTTTGATCCTTTCTCGCGGATACCGATCTGGGAAGTGTAGATATCCCTGACTTGCTTCCTTAAATCTAGCGTTTTTGCATTTTCCTTAACAATCCTTCCTGAACTAAAAGAGATTAGAAATAGGAAAAGGCAGACTGACAACCTGATTAAGAAAGTCACCAGTCTGGTTGCATACTTATGTTTTGTATTCATAGATTTTTGAGCTTAAATGAGATCCTTTTGTGTCTGTCTTATTTAAGACAATTGTTGCCCATGTACCTGCCCCATATAGGTGCTATTTGAAAAGAGGTGATGATCTGCGGATCTGTAAAATAACCAAACATGAATTTCGCGTCCTTTAAATTCCCGGGGTATAGGAATGGTACAAAATTCCTGATCCCGACGAACACCCAGATCAAGTTTGGAATAGAATTCGTTGAGTGTACGGCACCAGATGAGGATACCGAGTTCATCACCGTAGTTTTGATAGTTATTAAAACCCTGAGGCCAGTAAAAATCGAGTTCATCAGTTCGGGCAACATAAGTCATGTTTCCAATGGGCGATGGGAGACTTCCGCGGATCAATGTAACCCTGGCAGGATCAATCTCAATATTTGGGTAAACGCCTTGAACTGCTTCTTTCAGCACTTGTCTGATGCTAAGCTGTAAGCCCGATTTTTTAGGGTTTATCCTTCTATAGCTCTCATTAAGTAAAGAGCTTAAAGGCATCAAAAACTGCGTAGCCATAGCAAAGCTTGAACGCCAGGCCAGTTGTTTTTCTGTTGGTAATTTGCTTGATTTTGCTGGCAAACTACGTACATAGTTTTTGCCATTTTTGATCACATAGACTTTATCTCCGATTTTACCGGAAATCAGCCATGATCCATTTTGTAGAGTTGCCATATTCTTAATGTTAAGTTTTAGAAATAGAAGCCATTAAATAAGTGCCGCCATAACCGAAACGAATGAATAAAGAATTGTTAAATAGAATCCCAGATAAATCAGAACCTTCTCTTTAGCGGGTAAAGCCCTGAAATTCTGTTCGAATTGGAAGTTAGAATAGTCTGCAAACACCGGCCAGACTGCTTTTATAACCCACCAGGTTAAGGCTTTGAATATTAAACCTGCCGAAGCGGCCAGAATAACTGCGCTGAATATTCCCGGATCAATTGCCGCGGCAGAACCATCTACCATCTGGATGATATAAGGAAAACTAAGAAAGCTTAAAAGAAGCATCAGTATCCCGGAATGCTCTTTACTTAAAGGAGAATACCAGGACAGAAAGTATTTTTGAATGAGTTCCATTTTATTGTTTTTTAGGTTAGAAAAAACAGGCAGAGCTCTTCACTCTGCCTGAATAATTAAGCAATCAATACTTGTCCGACATACATGCTGGTTGAGAAGATCTTCTTATCAGGAGTCATAAAGGCTACCCAAACTTCGACCGTATCACCCAGAAATTCTACCGGCATTAGCAGTGTATCTTCAGCCGCACTGCGTAAAGCACCTGTGTTTATGTCATACACAAACTGGCCCTTATCAGGATTGTAAACCAGGATCACGATTTGGTCACTTGCTTTCGCTGTACCCGAATTAGAATTATCGTCCCAACTTACTTTGACGCCACCCGACTCAGGCACTGCAGTAACACCATAAGCACCTGTAAGCGTACCTTTGCTGAACAACACTTTGCTGTAGTCGATTTCGAAATCAGGATAGGTGCCAATGATTGCATCTGCAATGAAGTCGCTGGTGGCCACATTATAACCTGATTTGCCCTGAGCCAGGCTTTGGTAGCCCATATTGATCAGTGCACTTGCAGACCTGAAAAACGCTGATACTAAAGCGAATTTTGCCCTCTGGATCATTTGCTGATCGGTAGCTGCTTTTGTGCTTGGCCTTGGTAAGCTTCTCATGTACTCAATTCCTTTCCATGAACTGCCTACTACTGTCCCGATCTTACCCGAGAAAGCACCCAGTATTCCTTTTTTGTATTTACCCATTTTAAAAAATTTTAAATGTTAAAAAATCTGTTAATTGTGTACCGGTACAGCACAAACTTGCTCAGAACGCTATATTCAGCCAAATTCTGACCTGATAAGACCTGATAAGAACCGGATTGACCTGATTTGACCCCGATAGGCATTGTCATTATTTAATAGATTGTGTTGGTTTCATGGCTTTAAAACGTGTGTGGAATAATATTGAGGTTGCGCATTTTGTTGCTTCCGTTTCTTTCAGCATTGAAGGTGAACCGGAATGCGTTATGAGGTTCCAGCTTTCTGGATCCGATAGCTATCGGATGACAAT
>CAZGCG010000434.1:0-2984 GCA_964524205.1 uncultured Sphingobacterium sp.
GCTATAAACAATAACTGGGAGCCTGGAAAATATGAATTCGATGAGGCTCATCAGCATTATTCATACTTCAACAACCATTTTTTACCAATGTTAAGCAGATATATTAGCTTTTATGCCAGTTATTGCCTGCTTACCTTTGTGATAGTACCTCCCCTAAGCAGAAAAGAAAACATCACACTGAATATCCTATTCACGCTGTTTATATTTTACCTGATCAGTGTTGTTCTTGCCATTACCGATACCTGGACTCAGGGATATCTTTTCGATAAATATTCGGAAGATGAGCTTTATTCAAAGCTCTTTCAGGAAGCAGCAATCTATTCTTTCTGGCTATTAATGATGTTTGCCCTTTATAATATCATCAAGTTCCTTGCGATCTACCTGCTCGAAAATTCAGATCTGATTCAATCAAAATACAGGGTGATCACCCGCGACGGAATATTTGCATTTATCTTCTGGATGATTGCACTGTTTCTTTTATTGATTGGTCAGAGTGATGCAGATGTGGTCATGATTGTCGGGACATGTTCTCTTGCAGGAATATTTTTATACTGCTATTCGATGTATGCCGTATTACCGGAAATCTACAAGAAATCCAGGCCATTTAAAGCTTATCTGAAGAAAATTTTTCTGTTAGTTCTACTTAGCACTATACCCCTATTCACAATACTTCTGTTTCTGATTCCGCGTCACGATAGTGAAATAGCTTTTGTTGCTTCATTATTTAATATTGGATTTCAACTTTTATTTACAGCACCGCTGACCTGGTATGTTTACAAACACAGAACAACTGTAGATTATGAAATTAAAGGACTACAGACCGCATTAGGGCGCTCAACAGCCGACCTGAACTTCCTTCGCTCCCAGATCAATCCACATTTCCTTTTCAATGTACTGAATACCCTCTATGGTACAGCGCTTCAGGAAAATGCGGAACGAACTTCTGAGGGTATTCAGAAACTTGGTGATATGATGCGCTTTATGCTAAGGGAAAACCTTCAGGAGAAAATTTCTCTTACCAGGGAAATAGAATACCTGAATAATTATATCGGACTTCAGACCCTGCGTACACAGTCATCGCCTGATATTCAGATTCATGCAGAAATTGAAGAGCATACAGGCATACTGCAAATCGCACCCATGCTGCTCATCCCTTTTATTGAAAATGCATTTAAACATGGCATAAGTCTGAAGGAGCCCTCAAACATTCGCATCAGTCTGGTTTGTAAAGACAAAACCCTCTATTTCGATATTTCTAACAGTATCCATCCAAAACCTATAAATGATCCTGAGAAGGACAATAATGGTATAGGTTTGAACAATGTACAGCAAAGACTTAGGCTAATGTATTCCGGAAAGCATGAACTATCTATCCGCGAAAGCGGCAAAGAATTTTTTGTTCACCTGACTATTCAACTGGACTAATTCAGTAAAAAATGAAAAGTTTATTGTGCATATTACTCGTTAGCCTCATATTCAATGCCTGCGGCGAAAATTTATGCGATGAACCCGGTTCAGAGGAAATCTACAAAGCCGAGAATCCCGGAATAATTGACCATCAACCAAATAAAAAACATGAAATAACAGAAAACAAATGTAATTTATTGAATGAATGGATCAATCGAAAAAGCATGAGTCATTTTTTAAAAAATCATATTTCATTGGAATCAGGAATCAGCAGTATCAATGAAAAAACTCTTTTTAATGATACATTTATACCATGAATGCCATTGCACTTGACGATGAACCATTAGCACTTGAAGTAGTGCGCAGTCATGCTTCAAAAGTCCCCTTTCTGAACCTGAAGGCCGAATTTACCGATGCTTTTAAAGCGATGGAGTACATTCAGAAGGAAAATATTGACCTGATATTTCTGGATATTAAAATGCCCGACATTTCGGGTATCGATTTCATGAACAGTCTTAATAAAAAGCCAATGGTAATCTTCACAACCGCATATTCCGAGCACGCGGTTACCAGTTTTGAACTGGATGCAATCGATTACCTGCTCAAGCCATTCTCATTGAGCCGATTTGTTAAAGGATGTAATAAAGCTTATGAACTGTTCCAATTGAGAAATAAAAGTGGCAGTGCTGATTTTATTTTTCTTAAAACAGGCTACGAGCAGGAAAAAGTACATTTTGACGACATACTCTACCTGGAAGCAGCTGGAAACTATGTCAACTTTGTCCTGAAAAATAAAAGTCTGCTTTCGCGAATGACCTTTGCCGAGCTTGAGGTGATCCTGCCGAAGAATAAATTTATCAGAATTCATCGCTCCTACATGGCTGCAGTTTCTGCAATAAACAGGATCGAAAGGCATCAGGTCCATATAAATGACATTCAAATCCCTGTAAGTGAATCGTATATGACAAATCTGAATGGTTTGGATAAGAGGTGAGGCTTTGCTTAGATTTATAATATGAAATATGCCCTGCTCCTGTTTTTTTCCATTTTGGTTGTTGACTGCCACTCGCAGCATCTGAAATTAAAAAAGCGTGCAGCTAATGCATTAAGTGGCTCTGAATTCTCAAAGAGTATCAGGGATAGCTCCTTAAGTCTTGAGAAACGGGAAGAAATTATCTTTAATGAGATCCAATCCGGTAATATTCCCCGCTTTTACAGAAAATTAGCATTAGTCAGGGATACAGCAATGATTTTGGGACAATTACAAACGATCAGATATTATGTTCTGCCTGATTTTCTGGCGATTGGCTCTGATTTCGATTATTTTTATTGTCCGATGCGACCTCAGTTAGCTCAGAAAGTTGCAGATTTACTCGGCTGCAGTCTGCCAACCAGAAAGATTTCCGATAGAATTTACCATACTGCAAAGGTAAAAATGATGCCCCAGCCCATTCCTCCTTCCAAAGCAATGATCACTGTTCCGGTATTTGAAAGGCATACCAGAATGGTAAAACAGCAAAGAGATCAAACTATTAGAAAATATCCATTGGGAAGCCTGGTAGCAGGTAATAAAAAAG
>CAZGCG010000435.1:0-2983 GCA_964524205.1 uncultured Sphingobacterium sp.
CAAAAACCCTCCCTCATACCCCAGCCACCTTTGTTGTGCGGAAGCAATTAAGCATTCGCATAAACAAATAAAATGAAATTTAATTTTTTAAGTTCTGCTGCCCCAGGTGGTAACAGAAACAAAGCGGTGATCACCGCTCAAAATTTCTTCTCATCAGAAGAAAATGTTGGTTACATGAATGGTGGTACATTCAATCCAATGATGGTGCAGATGAAACAAAGTGCACCAAGGTTGTACAAACAGTACAACGATTTTTTTAACTGCTTGCAGGAAGGATTTTTAATCCGGAATACAATTGTTAAAAAGACCCACCAAACGAACCTATCAGATTACTATTATCTGATATTAACAAAGGGACGTGTGAAAGTGGAGGTAACAATTTACGATGTTGAGAACATCGGTAAATTAATCCATGATTATGCAGATGGTTTAATCAATATCCAGTGCGGATTAGATGACCTAATCGCGGAAAGTAGTAAGTAATTAAATTCCTCACCAAGCCCCCTCATTCGAGGGGGCTTTAATTTTATCTGTAATGTACAATAACGTAACATTGCCAGACGGCAAATATCTTGATACAGTCCTTACAAAGCTACCTCATAAGAAAATCATCTATAAATACTTGACTGGTTGTGGAGCAACGCATCTTGAGCTAATCTCTAAACGAAATAGCATTTTAATTGAACCTTATATCCCGGTAATACTCGGAAAGGCAAGCGAAAAAATATTCCCGGTTCATGGAGACGTTCACACTGATGATATTGTAGATTACCTATCTAAAAAGAGAAATTACTATAAAATTGTATCTACCCCGGAAGGACTTAGAAAGATTATAAACGCCTGCATTGAATTAGATATGAACATTTATAAAATGTTCTTTCTTGTAGTTGATGAATGCGAAAAATTAATACAGGATGTCGACTTCCGTCCTGGAATAATAGAAGTAATGGATGAGTTTTTTAAATTTAAGAAAAGTTCTTTCATATCTGCCACTCCAATACCACCCTCTGATCCGAGATTTAAGGAGAAAGAATTTGAAGACTTCTTCATTCATCCTGAAATTAAAAAACCAATACCTATAGACATATATTCCACTAACAATCTGGCATCTACTATTAAAAACTACTTTAACAAACATAAAGTAGATCATTATATAATTTTTATAAATGCGACGGAACGCATAGCATCAATTATTAAATTTCTTGGGATACAAGATGAAAGTCAAGTCTTCTGTGCTGAAGCAAGTGTTATCACATTAAAGGCTGATGAAACTATAGCTGCCACTGACAATTGGGATGCTAAAAAAGTCAAAAAATACAACTTCTTTACCAGCAGGTTCTTTACAGCCTTCGATATGAAATTAGATTTTAAGCCGAATGTTTTAATTGTCAGTGATGTAGTAAAGGTTGCATTTACGGCTTTAGATCCTGAAACAGACATAATTCAGATAATAGGCAGGGCAAGAAATGGGATAAATCACACCGCTCATATAACCAATTGGGAAGCAGGACTTGAAAGCAAATCTCCTGAAGAAATCAAAGGGTTTATAGATGGTTCTTTTCAAACTTATAATACTATTAGGGAATTAAGGGACACAACTAATAATCCTGATGGAAGAAAACTCTGCGATGAAGCACTGAAGATGATTTCATTTAAAAAATTTGTCAACCAAAAGACCGGAAATATTTGTCACTTTATGTGGGATAATGAGCTACACAGCCATAAAGTTAGTGGATATTATAAGTCAGCCGCCAATTTAGTAGCGGCTTATGAAAACACCGAACGGTTTAAAGTAAACCATATAGCTGAAAGGTACAACCTTCAGGACAAGGATATGAAATACCTAGAGAAGGGTATATCAAATAAAAAAACTATTGAATACGTTACCGAGGCGATACATTTACATTTGAGCAATCCATTCTCAATCCAGAATAATCATGCATTCAATAGCCTTGTCAGGTCACAAACAGCCTTATATAAACAATATAGAGAACTTGGAATAGATAGAATTAGGGAGCTGGATTATTCCAAAGTTAAAATAGAACGTGAATACACGGAGAGCCAAATCAAAAACAGCACTAGCTTTCTAAAGTTGAACCTGAGTTTAGACTTGGTTTTCAAGCCTACAGCAATGGCTCCAGATAAATACTTTTCTACACAGCAAATTCAGAAGATTCTGAATTTATACTTTAGAAGGTACAATATTATTTTACCAGCCACAGTAGCCCAGCTAAGCAAGTGGTTTCATGTTAGAAGAACTACAATTGGCTATAGAGACGATGGAACAGAAATAAAAAAACACAAAATTCTTGGTAGGATTAACCAAATGGAAATACCAACAAGTTTCAGACAGTGATTTTTTAAGGTGGCTTAAAAAGCCCTTTTTATTTAATGTCTGTCTGAACTAGATAATTTCAGACAGTGATTTTTTTAGGGGTGTTAAAACCCCTTTTTTTATTAATGTCTGTCTGAAATTATAAACCATAAATTCAAAATTCTCAGCATGGCCTCTTTTGGTAGAATTGAAAAAAACCAATTAGCCTAGACTTCTTATATTTATCCTCCAGCATTTCAAAATCAAAGTTTATAGATGACTCAACCTAAAAAAGAAACTGTGGTAATCCCATTCACGAAGATGAAAAGGGAGTTCAAGCGCCATTTTGAAATGACAGATAACTATAAGATCATGTTGTCAGGGGCATTTGGGAGTGGTAAGACAACGTTCCTAGCAGAGTATTTCAATGATAATTCCGACTATGAAACTGTTAAACTTTGCCCGGTCAACTACTCTATCGCATTAAATGAAGATATTCTCGAACTAGTAAAGTTTGATATTCTCTTCGAATTGCTAGCAAAAAAGGGTGTAAAATTTGACAGTGAAGAGTTTAGCAAGTGGTTGACTGGACAAATGTTTGTACAGGATCATGCTTATGATATTCTGAAGCCATTCATTGAGAATGCAGGAAAGTTAGGTAAGAATATT
>CAZGCG010000436.1:0-2982 GCA_964524205.1 uncultured Sphingobacterium sp.
GATCATCTGATTGGACTTTGCCAAAAATAAGAAAAGCGGCTAAAAGCCGCTTTAATATGTAGAAAAGAATCTTAAACTGAGTTCGTAATTATAAACATAGTTTACTATGCATTTTTGGGCTTGTATTAAGATTTTTATCATTTGGAAATGTGCTGCTGTGCTCTTCTTAAATGCATTCCCGCTTTTCGCTCATACGCCACAGGCCTTAAGCACAGGCTGGTATCCGCTGCAATCGGGTTTAAAAACATCAGACAGTACAATTAAACCTAATCTATCCCCTACTCAATAAAAATGGGTTTATTAGTTATTTCTCATTCTGGCACGACGCTCTTCCAGAATAGCTTCATATGCTTTCTTTTGTTCATCGTTAAGTAAAGCATTCACTTTGGTCGTGGTTTCTGCCTGCAAAGGTGCCATTTTAGCACGCATGGCCTGGAAATCACCAGCATCAGTTAAAGTGGTCCTGACACTGTCAGTACGCTTTGCCGACCAGATAAACACTTCCTTTAATTTAGTTTTTTGCTCAGCTGAAAGCTTTAGAGTTTCTAATTGAGCAATCTGGCGCTCAGCTCTTTCCTCAGGTGTACCCATTTGTCGGCCGCCCTGTGCATTGGCGAATGTTGCCATACAGAGAATCAAGCCCATGGCAATAATTAATCTTTTCATATTTGCTGGTTTTTCCCTTTTGATTGATAATATAGCAAAAGGTTTAAAGCTGAAGGAAATAATCAGATATTGCTTCCATCAGTGGCAGAAGGATCTGCACTGGCCCATAGATTCTGGATCTTTAATACTTTTTCAACAATATCCCTGACGCATGAATCACCCCCATTTTTCGGGGAAATATAGTGGGCTACTGCCTTAATCTCCTCAACCGCATCAGCCGGACAAACTGCAAGACCTGCCATCTTCATAAGTTCCAGATCGGGAATATCATCCCCCATAAAGAGTACTTGCTCCGGCAATAATCCATTTTTATCAATGAATTCGTTATATGCAGCTGTTTTCGAATCCAAACCGAGGTAAATATCCTTAATACCAAGACCTCTTAAGCGATGCTCAACCCCTTTTGATCTTGCACCAGAAACAACTGCTATCTTAAATCCCCGCTTCACTGCAAGTTGCAGGGCATAACCATCCTTGATGTTAAACTGCCTCAAAAATTCTCCCGACTCTGTAACCAATAGCATACCATTGGTCATGACACCATCCACATCAAGAACAAATGCTTTAATATGCTTTAGCTTTTCTAAGAACATGGAATTTAGATTTGAGATGGGAGATATGAGATTTGAGATATAAACTCAGAATTACCAGATCCGTCTACCCTATTGATTATCGCGCCACTCGTAAACCCAGGCTGTCTGGATTTGCTCAAGATGACCTTCATTGGATTGTTCGCGGGTACCTGCGAAATTTGGAAGACTTAAAATCCAGTCGAGAAGTTCAGTGAAACGAATTCTGTAGATCTGAGATTCTCCGAAATCATCACCAAATTTCTCATAAAGGCCCATGGCTATATCTTCATAGTCATTCCAGTAAATTGGTAATTCAAAACTTTCTTTCGCCATTTCTCTTGTATAATTGTATTAATGTCCTAAAAACTGATTCTGATCCGGAAGCGTTACTTCAAGATCACCGTTTATTAACACACACTGACAACCCAGACGGGAGTTAATTCTTGGATTGACCGCACGATCGATAAAATCTTCTTCTTTATCTGATATTTCCTGAATATTATCCATACCGAAATTAACATAAACCTGACAGGTACTGCATCCGCAAACTCCACCACAATTATGTTGTAATTCAATCCCATTATCCAGACAAACATCAAGAACTGATTCGCCTTCTGCTATCGGAAGCTCTACTGCTGACTTTGAAGCCTCTTCAAAATTGATTTTTAATTTAAAAATGTTCATTAGTGCAAAAATAGCATTTTAAACTCAGCCCTGTGAGCGCTTGTGCAAATTGACTATGCTTTGACTAAGTTTAGTATAAAGTTCTGATAAGGCAGGATTATGTTTAAGAAGTTCGAGGTGTGCCTGAATGGTAGCCTGATCTTCCCTGATCGCCGGGCCGGTCTGGACAGAAACGGGATCATTCATTTCAATCTTACTCAGAGTCTCTTCAATCAGAGGCTTCAAAAGCTCATAATCCAAGCCTTTTTCTTCCAGTAATTCCTGAGCGAGCCCGAAGAGGTGATTGGTGAAATTACAGGCAAATACCGCAGCAACATGAAGGGTTTTACGCTGTTCTGAATTTAATTCAATGACTTTTTCTGATAAGCGATCGGCAATTGCCCGAATACTTGACAATACTTCGGGGCTATTTGCTTCAATGATGATTGGAATCAGCCTAAAATCGACCGATTTGATCTTTGAAAAGGTTTGTAATGGGTAAAACACCCCAATTTTTTTGGATGCTCCTTCCAGAGCCGAAAGTCCGGTTGAACCGGATGTATGTACAAGCAATTGATCATTGAGCTTTAATTCAAGAGCAATTTCCCTGATGGCTTCATCCTTAACAGCGATAATAAACAGGTCTGCAGAGCGATCCAAATCAAACATATTGTCGATTGGTTCTGCAGCAAGGGTATCAGCCAATGTTCTTGCATGGGTTATATCGCGGCTCCAAACCTGCGAGATATTCTGACCTGCCATTTTAAACGCACGACCTAAATGAGTGGCTATATTACCACTGCCTAAAATGACAATATTCATCAGGCAGGTTTGATTTCCTTATTTCTCCTGAAAATAGACAGAATAAATCCGATCACCATAATGATCGTTCCACCCCAGAATAAATTTATATAAGGAAATTCAATGGCTTTTAATACTACCCAATCCTTCTCTGCTTTTGGTTTCTGATAAACCATCAGCTCAAGTTTGTCCTTATCAGGATAAACATTTGAAAAACGCAATTTCAGTCCCTTTTCATCGACTGTCTTTCCGAAATCAAATTTGGAACCATCTTTTAATA
>CAZGCG010000437.1:0-2962 GCA_964524205.1 uncultured Sphingobacterium sp.
TCTATAAACATTTGACCCATTCTGGGTCATTAGAAAGAACCCTGCTGTGATTTCATAATCCTGTTTTTTAAGCAAACAGTTCCATCTCCGCCTTCCCTAAACCGTCCGGAGTAGTGTAAAATGGTCTTTTTTCTACGATATAACTGGCATCTTCAGCAATACCAAGGGCATGATAAATCGTTTGATGAATTTCTTCAATCCTTATTGGTTTTTCAACGGTTTTGCAAGGACGTTCATCGGAAGTTTTACCATATACATTTCCTTTTTTTATACCACCTCCAAACATCAAAATGGAACATCCATCGGTAAAGTGCCTGTGCATACCATAGTTTTTGATATCATGAATAATATCCGGTTGTTCAACCTGTTCCTGCACTTTTAGATCAGGCCGGCCTTCAACCATCATATCGCGGCTGAATTCACTTGCTAAAATGATTAATGTGCGATCCAGGTGACCTGATTTTTCAAGATCTTTTACTAATTGTGCAACCGGGCCATCAATTTGCTTCTTCATATCAATAAGGCGGGTATGTCCATTATCATGCGTGTCCCAGCTTTTGAAGGGCTCATATTCTGTGGTTACACTGATGAAGCGGGCTCCCTGCTCTGTCAGGCGGCGAGCCATCAAACAACCTAAACCAAACTTCCCGGTATTGTAGATATCGTAACTTTCTTTAGGTTCTTTACTCAGGTCAAAAGCAGCAGCCTCAGGAGATTTTAAAAGCATGTAGGCCTGCTCCATTGATCTTTTCAATGATTCTTTTTGATAATCACTTCCAAATTCACCCATCGCACCTTTGCTAATCAGGTCATTATAAAGCTGGTTTCTGCTTTCAAACCTTGTGGCAGACATTCCTATCGGAGGTCTGACGCTTTCGAGTCCTGCCGATGGATCAGGAATCAGGAATGGACCATATTCACTTCCTAGAAATCCCGCAGTATGAAAAGCTTTTAATTCCTCACCTTCGCCTAAAGTAAAACGCTGACCAATATCTATGAATGCCGGGATAACCGGATTCACCGTTCCCAGTTCTTTTGCAATCCAGGAACCGATATGAGGTGCAGAAACAGATTGAGGCGGTTTATAACAAGTATGCCAGTGATATTGATGCCTGGAATGTAAAATATGGCCCATATCACCTGCTACATACGATCGAATGACGGTACCCCGGTCCATAACTTTGCCAATTGACTCAAGTCCTTCAGAAAATGAAACCCCGTCAAGGATAGTAGGTACAGGTTTAAAGGTGCTGAGTACATCGTTCGCATTCATCCCTTTGCTGAATGGGGTGTATCGTTTAGGATCAAAGGTGTCTGTATGTGCCATTCCCCCTGCCATCCAGAGTAAGATCACCGTATCGGCTTTGGCATTTCTTCTAGTATTGCAGGAAGTTAACAGACTTGATAAGGGGGCACCCGCAGCTAGTGCAGCAAGAGTAGCGGCACTGCTTTTCTTTAAAAATTCCCTTCTATTCCATTGATTATTCATGCTCTATAAATTATTAATAGATAATTTGAAATTCGGGAAGCAGCATCATAGCCCAGAACAGATCCTGAATTGAATCGGTTTGAGGCTTATCCCCCAAAATTTTTATGGCGACTTTATATTCATCTGAACGAACTTCACGCCCCAAAGCCTGTTTATAGATTTCTCTAATGATCAGATCACCACTTTTATATTTCAGCTTCCAATTTTCCGCGCCTTTTTTGAGCATTGAATTGAAACGTTCGCCATTTGTTAATTCCAGAGCCTGCAGAAGATTTGCCTGTGATTCCCTGCTTGTAGAAACTGTTTCTCTGTTTGGCCGACCTAGTGCCGTAAGAAAGGGGTTATTGACTACTAATGAAGCACGTGGGAATAATTGGATATTTTGGTCGTTTAGCACTTTTGTGGGAGGCCGGTATCTGACCATGGAATCAGGGAAAATTGGACCGAATAATGCAGATCCTGCATCTGCAAACTGTTCAGCAGACATTCTTTTTCTGAGCCTCCCTGAAAACTTGTATTCCTGAGAATCGATTTCATTCGGGTCTTTGAATCCTGCGGATGGTAATTGATAGGTTTTAGAAGTAGTGATAAGATAGATCAGGTCCTTAATATTTGAATTATTCTGCTGAAAATTGAAAGCCATCCAATCCAGCATGTCCTGACTCCAGGGCTCATTATCCATCATGTCCAATGGCTCTATGAAACCACGTCCCATTATCTGTGCCCATATTCTGTTTACCAGGGTACGGTATAAACGGCCGTTTTGAGGTTTGACCATGTTTTCAGCAAGCTGCGCCCTTTTAACAGAGACTTTTGCTTTATTATCAATGTTACCCAGCTCTTTCCAAAGCATTCTTGCATCGGTGAATTTGCCCGTAGGCTTATCACAACGATTAATTTCAAGAGTGGTATCTGCAAAAATATTGGCAAAAGCGTAGGCATCTTCCAGTTTCCAGTCGCTGATAAAACTGTTGTGGCAGGATGCGCATTTCAGGTTCAGGCCTAAAAATACCTGCGATACATTTTGCGCGGCCTGCATTTCAGTCCGCTGGCTTGAATTTACAACTCCGCGCCATTTTATCCCTTCAATAAATCCTTTAGAATTTTCGTCCGGACTTACCAGCTCTTTTACAAACTGATTGTATGGCTTATTCGATTTGATCGATTGATACAACCAGTCGGTAATGGCATATCGGCCTTTGGTGATGTATCCGGTACCGGTATAATCGTTTCTCAAGGCATCATTCCAGAATGTAAGCCAGTGCATTGCATAATCATCTTCACGATCTAATAGCTTTTTACTCCAGATTGACCGTTTATCAGGTCTGGTGTCATTACTGAATTCATCGATTTCCTGTTGGGTTGGCAGCAAGCCGATGATATCCATGAATAACCTTCTTAAAAAGATTCTGTCATCTACTAATGTTGGCCAGGACATTTTATTCTTTACAAAATATTGATTGGTCCAGCGGT
>CAZGCG010000438.1:0-2960 GCA_964524205.1 uncultured Sphingobacterium sp.
TTCAGAAGTAATCCCAGATCTTCTGAATGGTGGTTCTTCCTTGTTTTATTATAACTGGCATGGAACAGTTTGGGTTCGGCATCCAACCATGGTTGGAATAAAAAACCATACTATACCAGAGGGCGCAATTCTCAGACAGAAGAACGCTTATGTTACAATTGCTTTTACTGAAAAGGATGGACCGGGTAAAATTGAAGCGCTGAGGAAAGAACTGTTAAATCCAATGGAAAGTTATACCGTTGGCTTACCTGCAACTTTATCTGCTAAAGAAAGTAAAGGTTCACTGGCAAGGCCAGGAGAAGCCGGGGATAGCCCGATTTCGAAGGCTGTTTTGTGGGAGGCTTTAAAAAGCTGTATTGATCAGCAAATGTACATCTCTAATGTAAACCTTGTTGAACTGGGATACATTTATAACTTGAGTGTAGAGGATGATGGGGTAGTTAAGATACTTATGACGATGCCACACAGAGGCCGGCCATTATCGAGCTTCTTTGTCTGGGGTTCCAGCGTAGTTCATCGAACGGTTTCAAAAACAATTGTAGGCGCACTGACAGAAATACCGGGAGTTAGGAAAGTTGTTGTCGATCAGACCTGGTATCCTGAATGGAATTCCAATTTAATGACCGACGACTGTCGTAAAAAATTAGGGATATGACCAAACGACACATAATAAATGCTTCTTCTGATATTATTGAACTTAGATCCGATACGATTTACCTTATTCTAGGACAAAATTAATTCGAATTATAAATTAGAACTATGAAAACCAATATTCCAACTCAATCTGAATTAATTATGATAAATGACTCATATTCTGAAAAATTAGCTAAAAAATTTTCACCTTCTAAAGCAAATGAGAGTGAGCACTCAGCGCCAAATTTGGATCCCATCAAGCGAAGAAAATTCCTGGGAATGAGTTTGTTAGGCATGGCCGGTCTGAGTTTGCCCTTTGGGGCTAGAGCCGAAAATAATTCTGTTGAGGACTTTGTAAAAGGAGTTATAGCAGAAGAAACTGAACTTTATAAGAAGCAGTCGGATACCTTCGAAACAAAGATAAAATTAATTGAAAAAGCATGGGCAGAAAAGGATTACCGAATGGTTCGTTCACTGAGCGATTCTTTGCGTAATACAGGTATTCAGGCACAAATTGAAGATGAAGATCCGGGAAAACCATTAGTAGGTTCCGCAGAGTTTGGTTCGGTTGCTACGCTTCCTGCCGCATGGAAAACCTGGGCAAATGGCTGGAAATATTACAAAGTAGTTGGAGTAGAAGAAAAGGCCGGAATCAAAAGGACTGCTGAGCCGGTTGAGGTTCTCTTAGCTTTCAAGTCTGAACAGGTGACATCTCTTGCGCGGGAAATCCGTGTTGCCGAGATCAGTAATGGTCAAATAAAGGAAGTCACTTCTCAGGTTTACGGAGTTGTAAGAAGGGGAACTGAAAGATTATGTAAACTGATGTTTCTGGCTGATAATCAGGGTGGTGAAAAACGCAATTATCTCGTGTTTTTCGGTAATTCGGATGCCGAATTGCCTGAGTATACCTCAGATCTTGAAGTAAGCGGAGAAGGCTATCACTTAAAAATAGAAAATCAATACTTTATTGCCTCACTCTCTAAACAAACAGGTCAATTGGAGCGGATGTTAATCAAACGCGAACATGGGGTGGAACTATATGCAGGTGGTCCCGGTCACGGAGAAACTCCTTGTATTGACTGGGCTCATGATTATGTTTCTGAAGATAATTTCATGAAGGTCAGAATCCAGTACTGGGGAGAATGCCCTGATTATGAAATTGTTCGCGGTCCTATATGTACTATTGTCCGCCGCTGGGGATTCCCGCATTCGGCCCTGCATCCTGTCTATAATCCATCCCGATTAAACATTGATATTGAATACCGTTTCTATGCTGGTTTACCTTTCTTCCATAAGTTTGGTAAGATGAAAGCTGTCAAGCAGTTTGTTTCTACCGCTTTGAGGGATGATGAATGGGTGTTTACAGGTCAGCCTTTTACAGGAAGCCTGTGGATGGGAGCTGATGAAAAGTTAAAATTCGGGGAGATAGATGAAGCAAATAAACACAGTGTTAAAGCATTCGGATATTACAATAAGGACTCTAAAGATTCATTTATTGGTTTGTATTTAGAACATTCTGCAGAAGAAATTCCGACATTTCTTCATGCCGGACATTCCATGTTGTATTATAATTGGCATGGAACAACATGGTCACGCTATCCACTCGAAAGAAATCAGATCGTGCCGGTAGGAGCCATTCTTCATCAGAAAAATGCCTATGTAACTATTGGTTTTACCGAAGCTGATGGTCCGGCTAAAATTGAAGCATTAAGAAAGGAATTATTAAGTCCGCTAACTAGCTTCCAGGCAACTTTGCCGGCTGGAGTAGCGGCAAAAGAAAATAAACGTGTTCTTGCCCGTGAAGGTGAAGCACAGAATGGACAGATCCCGAAACAGGTATTGTGGGATGCTTTGAGAAACTGTAAAGATCAGCAGTTGTATATCGCAGATGTCAATATTGTTGAGCTGGGTTATATCTATAATCTCTCAATGGATGATGATGGTGTTGTAAAAGTTTTGATGACTATGCCACACAGAGGCCGACCATTGTCAAGTTTCTTTATCTGGGGTTCGAGTTCAGTGCATCGTGCCTCAAAAACAATTATGGAGGCTTTGACAGGGATTCCGGGTGTAAGCAAAGTGATTGTTGATCAAACCTGGTATCCGGAATGGAATTCTAATTTCATCTCTGAGGAGGGTCGTAAAAAATTAGGGATATAAATTGAAAAATTAACAAAGCGGATTTTGGTTTAACAATAAAATGCTTTTAACATTTTAACCGTGAAAAAAAATAGTCCATCTAAATCTGGATCAGTTCTTCGGGAATCAGACTCTGGTATAACAACTTCAGAAAGATTATTCCCGGAAGAAAATCCGGGAAATGAGTC
>CAZGCG010000439.1:0-2959 GCA_964524205.1 uncultured Sphingobacterium sp.
GAATCGTGACCTTTGTGTGAGAAGAAATGTTCTACATTTTTTTCATTTTGTTCAGTAAAACTATGCTGTGCCCGGTTAAAGTCTATCGTGAAAATTACATTACCATAATCGAAAATTATATTTCTAATCTTATTCATATATTTAGTGAAGTATATATAATTTTATCCTCTTAAAGGCAAAGCGCCGTTTTGTTTTTATGTGCCCGATCTGATTTGCTAAATGACATTTATTCCGAATAGCTATTCAATTATTCTGATAATCTGTGGCCTCATCACACTATACATGTGTATCAGGATTTTCCGCAGATATGAGATTGTTGTACGCTGGTTTGGATTTATGATGTTAGGCATTGCAATCTGGGCCCTAAGTTATGGATTAGAACTTTCAAGTACCAGTCTTGATCAGATGTTATTCTGGATCAATATCGAATATCTTGGAATAGCATTCATCCCGGCATTCTGGTTATTGTTTCTTTTGAAATTTACAGGTAAGGATAAGTGGCTGAACCCGAAGTATTTTTATGCATTCATGCTGCTGCCTTTAATCACGCTGCTGATGGTATGGACCAATAAGTACCATCATCTCCATTACAAAAGTGTGAGCGTTGATAATTCTGGTCCATTTCCTTTATTAAGTCTTGAAACCGGCCCCTGGTACATAGTTCATACAATCTATTTCTATACACTTCTTGTTTGGGGTGTTGTCTTGCTTGTCAATAAATACAGGAAGTCTGATCAGGTTTTCAAAAAGCAGAATCTAACCATCCTCATTGCAGTATTTATTCCATGGGTTGCCAATGTAATGTACTTATTTGGTTACAGGCCAATGGGACATATAGATAGTACACCTTTTGCCTTCATCATTACAATGCTTTTTCTGAGTATCGGACTCGTTCGTTTCAGATTGCTGGATATCATCCCAATTGCCCGTGAGAAAGTTATTGAAGCAATGAACGAAGGTTTAATCGTTACAGACAATCAGGACCGGGTGGTAGATCTGAATCAGGAGATCAGGAAGATTCTTTCGATTGAAGAAAAAAAAATCATTGGTAAGCGCCTTGAATTAATTCTTCCGGAGCAGCCGGAACTTTATGAATTGATTAAGGCCAGGAAGGGCGGGCAATTACAATTTAAGCTTGCGAAATCAGAGCTTTTCCTGGAAGCCAGTCTTACTCCTTTGTTTGAGAATCAGCATGCATACAGTGGTTTGATTATTCTGATCAGGGATATTACAGAACGTGTAGAAATTGAAAATAAGGTACGCCTGCAATCTGATGAGCTTTTAGCGATGAACAAGCTGAAAGACCGATTGTTTTCGATCATTTCACATGATCTCAGGGGGCCACTGATCAATTTAAATGATATTATCAAAATGCTCAATGAGGGTATGATCACGGAGGAAGAGTTCAAATCATTTGTGCCCCAATTGTCAAAGAACATTGGGTATACCACAGGTTTGCTGGAGAATCTTTTATTCTGGTCAAAGAGTCAGTTGCAGGGTGAGGTGGTAAAACCTGTTTATTTTAATCTGAAAGAGGTTAGCGTTAATATTTTACATCTTTTTGAGAATACAATTCACGAGAAGGATATCTTAATTGAAAACAATATTCAATTGACTTGTAAGGTTTATGCGGATAAGGACATGGTCCAGTTAGTGGTCAGGAATCTGATATCCAATGCTGTAAAATTCTCAAAGCGGGGTGGTACTATTAAGCTGACAACCAGTACTGAGGGGAATTATACAATCCTATGTGTGACAGATACCGGAGTTGGAATCTCTGAGACCGACCAGAGAAAATTATTCGAGCAAGAGACCTTTACTACCCGGGGTACGGATAATGAGCAGGGTACTGGTCTTGGACTACTTCTGTGTAAAGATTTTATTGAAAAGAATGGTGGTTCAATCTGGGTTGAAAGTGAAATTGGCAAAGGCAGTAAATTCTGTGTTCGCATTCCAAATTCTAACTGGTAAAACCTGCTTTTATTCCGGGGAATCAGAAGATTTAATTTTTAGTACAATACCTGTTAAGCTGAATGGATAGTTCAGTGAAATTAAAAATAAAGATGCGGCTGTTTCAAGTACTTTTATTTCTTTGCGTTTCGTTTTTTAGCAGTACTGTCTGCGCTCAGGCAATTAAGCCGAGATTTAAAGTGCTTGCTATAGGAGAGGATGGCGGACACCATATTCAGCACACCCGGGCGGCGAAGATCTGGCTCAATAAGCTTGCGGCAGACAGTAATTTTACCATTGATTATTATACCAATACCAAGCCAATTACTAAAGAGTTTCTTGGGCAGTATCAACTATTTATTCAGATTGATTATCCTCCTTATTCCTGGAGTAAAGAATCCGAAAATGCTTTTATTGAATATATTGAACAGGGAAAGGGAGGCTGGATTGGTTTTCATCATGCTAGCCTGCTTGGAACTTTTGATGGTTTTCCATTATGGCAGTGGTTTTCCAACTTTATGGGGGGTATTCAATTCAAAAAATATATCCCTGATTTTGCAGCGGCCACAGTGAATGTAGAGATTAAGAAACATCCTGTAATGGCGGGTGTACCGGCTTCTTTTCCTATCATCAGAGAAGAGTGGTATACCTATAATAAAAGTCCGCGATTGAATAAAAATATTCAGGTTCTGGCCACTGTAGATGAAAGTACATATATCCCCTCAAGGGACATTAAGATGGGAGATCATCCCGTCATCTGGACAAATACAAAAATGAAAGCCAGAAATCTTTACATTTTTATGGGACATGGCCCTGAACTGTTCGAAAATCCAACCTATACCAGTTTGTATAGAAATGCCATATTTTGGGCGGCCCCAAAGTTGAAATAATGGGGGGTGTATTGAGGAAGTTATGTAAACCCGCTTTGTTTATTTCTATCAATGTTTTGTTATATGAAGATTTATTTGCCAATCTTTAGATATAATACAACAGTTTTTCGGATAATTAA
>CAZGCG010000440.1:0-2957 GCA_964524205.1 uncultured Sphingobacterium sp.
GGTCAAAGCAACAGATCCGCGGGGGCAATGGAAGATCAGGGCTAAGTCGGGCACCGGTACAGAGCAATTTTCATGGGATCTTTGGTTCATCGTTCCTGTTTCTGATCTCGCAGCAGGAGTACACCCAAGAGTATTTCATTCTCAGGCTCAACTGGAAGCCCGTATGGCAGGACCTGAGCCTGAGTCTGCAAAAAAACTTCTGAATAATTTAATTCAAAGCTATAAACCATCAACACTTGATATTGATAAGCTTCCTGAGCAGAATATGGTCGCACCGGAGTCAGTAACCGGCGGACCATATGCAAGTGCTGGTATGGGAGGTTGGTACAATACCCAGAATGCTTTGGTCAGAGTGATAACTAATGAAGCCTGGCAATACGCATTAACTAAAAATATGGACGCTGCTAATAGAGCAAAGGCAGCACTATTAAAGCTTAGTATTTTGCCTTCATGGAATCATCCCTGGATGGAAGCCAATGGCAATCATACCTATTATCCGGGGGCTCCGGCAGCCTTTGCAGCCGGTATAGGTTACGATATTTTATATAATTTACTCAGTGCTGAAGAGCAAAAGACTGTTCGTAATGGCATTATGGAAAAATCCATAAAACCATTTTACCGCGATATGGTAGAACTGAATCGTATGCCTTCCAGTAATTCCAATCATATCGGGGTAATACTTTCCGGGGTAGGTGTTGCTGCAATGGCCATCGCAAATGATGATCCGAATTTACCGGGTTTGGAGCCCTATTTGTCGGGCATTCTTGCCAAGACTAAACAGTTTATCGACCGTACCATGTTGCCCGAAGGCAGCTATAATGAACCCTATACTTATCAGGAAATGGGCTATCGTGAGTTAGTTGAATTTCTATACTCATTAGAGCGGAATTTCGGGGTTGACTATACTTCCACAACCAATCTGAAAGAGTTTTACCAGTATCCGATCTATGTTACCCAGGCTAAGGATGGAGCTTATCAGGATTTAGGGGATGTTTCCCATACCTATAATTTTACCCAGCAGCCTATGCAATGGCTGGTTTATAAAATGAAAGACCCTTTCATGTATAAATATGTAAAACCATCATGGGACTCAGGCAGGGCAAGGGGTGGTATTATGCCCTATTTATGGTATACCGAAGGAATTACGCCGATTGGCAGGGAAACGCTTCCGTTGTCAAAACATTTTGAAGGAAAGGGGCATATGGTTACCAGAACCTCCTGGGAAGATTCGGGTAGTGTGATGATATTTAAAGCCGGACCAAACGGGAATCATTACCATGCCGATCAGGGAACTATTTTGCTGACTCATAACGGTGAAGAACTCTTAAGTGATGCAGGTCATAGCAGCGATTATTATGGAAATCTATATTTTCCGGGTTATTATACTCAGGCGATCGGTCATAATGTAATGCTGGTCGATATGAATGCAGAAAGCCAGTCGGTAGGTGATTTTGAAAACGGAATTGCTGCTCTCAGAACACATCCTGAAATCACTCAATCTTTTGCCGGAAACAATGCGATGGCAGCTGTTGGTGATCTGACCAACGTTTATAAAAATAAGGTCTCAAAATACACCCGGACTTTATTAAGCTCTAAGAATGGTCCTGTTTTTCTGTTTGATCAGGTAAATAGTCCTGAAGCACATGCTTACAACTGGATTTTTCATGCCGAGCATACCAATGGTAAGAGTTCAATTTCTTATTCAGATAATCGGATGACTATAAACCGCCCTGCAGCCCGTTTAACAATGGACATTCTTTCTCCGCAAGCATTGACAAGCAGGATCAGAAATTCAGATCGTGATGAGAGTTTTATTGCTATTTCATCCGAAAAGATGAAAGATGCTGATTTTCTGGCCGTTATGCAGCCTGAAAGTAAACCTGCCAATGCTGATTATGCATCCGCAACAAAACCAAAGCGGATCGATTCAAATGGATGGATTGGAGCTATGCTGAATGAAGGAAGTTCTATTCATTATGGATTTTTCAGGGTAAATGAGAGTTCAGATTCAGGCGTTGAAGGTTTTAAAACGGATGCTTCCAAATTTTCGGCAATGCTTGCAGATAATAAGCTTAAGGAAGCATATTTCGATGGAAAGACCTTTGAAGGCTATGGTTTTGGCTTGAAATTCAGTGCTCCGGTTGCGGCTTCTCTGGAAGTCTCTTCTTCGGAAACTGTTCTTGAACTAAAATCTGATAGTCCTGTTGAATTGACTATTGCTATTGATTTAAAACCCAAATCTATTATTCATAATGGTGTTTTGTTAAAGGGCTGGAAGTATAATCAGAAGACAAAAGCATTGAGTATTAGTCTGCCGAAAGGTCAGTCGAAGGTTGTTGTTAAATAGGGTTGAGCTTTGAGCTGTGAGAAATGAGCTATGAGATGTGTACTTAGCCCATCGCTCAAATCCCACCACTAAAAAAATAAACAAATGAAATATACAGTGTTAATTATCGTCTTACTGGTTGGACTAAGTTCAGGATCGTATGCTCAAAAAACCACTCTGAACTGGGTTCAGGAGAGCAAAGAAGCAGCCTGGCGGGCCCGGGATTCTCAGGGCGAGTTTGTGTTTAAAGGTCATATGTGGATTCTTGGTGGATGGTTCACACCTCAACTGCCCAATCCAAGGGATGTCTGGAAGTCTCCTGATGGAAAAAACTGGACCCGCATAGTTGAAACCGCACCATGGCAGCATAGCGATCTTCCTGCAGCAATGGTATTTAAAAACCGAATGTGGATCATGGGTGGCCGTAAATTACTGGGCACTAATACCAGTAATCAGGTTTGGTCATCTAAGGATGGCGCTGACTGGGTGCTTGAAACTTCAAATGCGGGATGGAGCCCTAGATTGGCACCCAGCTTTGTTGTTTTTAAAGACCGGATGTGGATAATGGGCGGTACAAGTGATTTTTATAAGAATAATGATACAACCCTGTTTAATGATGTCTGGTCGTCTG
>CAZGCG010000441.1:0-2956 GCA_964524205.1 uncultured Sphingobacterium sp.
CAGATTCCATGGCCTGATGAATTATATGAACAGATCGCAGATTCATTAAGGCTTAGGCAGGTCATACAGCCTCCCGGTAAGCAGAATGAAACGGCAAATAACTTTATTTCGCCATCAAAGTACCACATACACCGGGAGAGCTTGCAAAACAGTTATAATAAGTTCAGTCAGGAGAAAAAAGGAAGGGTAGCTTTTATGGGTGGATCGATTACGGAGGGTGGTGCATGGCGCGGGAAGATAGAAAGCTATCTGAAAGGCCGTTTTCCGGATACTGATTTTGAATTTATCAATGCCGGTATAAGTTCAACGGGCAGTACTCCCGGAGCCTTCAGACTGGAGCAGGATGTGCTTTCAAAAGGTCCAATCGACTTGTTTTTTGAGGAAGCAGCAGTAAATGATGAAGTGAATGGCTTTGATGGAAAAGCCCAGTTGAGGGGGATGGAAGGCATAATAAGACATGCATTAAGGCGCTATCCGAATATGGATGTGGTGATGCTGCATTTTGTCGATCCCCCAAAACTTGAAATTTATAAGAATGGAGGTGTTCCGGAGGTTATTGTCAATCACGAAAAGGTTGCTGAACGATACAAAGTGAACGGTATTCATCTTGCCAGAGAGATCAGTGATCGGATTATTGCAGGCGAATTTAACTGGAAGGATGATTTTAAGGATCTTCATCCATCACCATTCGGTCATGAGATCTATGCCCGCTCAATCAGCGCATTTTTGGATAATGCATTCGCAATGGCTGCTTCAGACAGTCCGAAACCTACAGCCAGAAAAATTCCTGAAGCACTGGATAGTTTCAGTTATACCTCAGGCCAGTACCTGCCTGTTAATCAGGCGAGAAATGTGACTAACTGGAATTTTATTGAGAAATGGTCGCCTAAAGATGGTGTTTCTACAAGAAAGCGGTATGTTGATATTCCGGCAATGGTCGCAGAGGTATCCGGTGCTGAAATGAAGCTTGACTTTAGTGGAAAGGCAATTGGTATTTGTATTGCTTCAGGTCCGGATGCCGGGATGATCGAATACAGCATTGATGGAGCCGCTTTTAAAAAGGTAGATCTTTATACCCAATGGAGCGGGGGACTGCATCTTCCCTGGTACATCATGCTAAATGATCAATTAGATGATAAAAAGCATACGGTGACTATCAGAACCCTTGCAGAGAAGAATAGTAAGAGTAAGGGCAATACCTGCAGAATTTTGCATTTTCTGGTTAATTAATGTGAACTCAACATAATATTTTAAAAACCACATAGAAACATAGCATTTTATAGCTTTACCTACATTATAGACGCAGATAGCCTTGAAACTTCGCTTCAATCTATGTTTCCTTTAAAGCATAATAAAAGTCAATCTATGTGGTTAAATAATAACCTATAGATAGTTTAATATCGAACTCACGTTAATTAGGCTACTACCCTCCTTTTCTAAATTTTGATATCCCGAACTTAAGGATTAGAAGAGGAATTATAAACCGAAAAGTCTTTGATTATCGGCTCAGCAATGCTTTTGCTAATATTCAGCCTAAGTGCTGATACTTCTATTTGATCAAATTTAGCTATGAATTTATGACCAATGCTTGTTCCTTTACTTATCAATTGCCAGCCATTTCTGGTCTTAGCCTCAATACTAAATTCCCGGACCCGTTCACCATGGGCAATATCTTCCATAAGAATTATGTGATCGATCTTCTGGTAAGATTTTAATTTTAATTCATAATTCGAACCTTTTCCTGAAACCCTTCCAAGTGCTGAAGAAAATCGTTTTTTGATTTCCATTCCAAATTCCTTCATTCGATTAACATCAGGATCCGGAATAAGACCATCGGCATTTGGCGTTATTCCCAAAATAAGTGTTGAGTTTCTGCCTACAGAGCCATAATACATATCCATCAGGTTTTCAAGTGGTTGAATATGTTCTTCATCACCAGGTTCCCAGAACCATTCATGACGACCCTTGTGACCACGTAATGGAGCATCACTCATCGCCGGCATGTAATATTTTCCTTCCGGATCGCCCTCTTTGAGCAATTGAAAATCATTTTTGAAGATCTCTTTTTGGTTGGTGGAATGAGAGTAGGGGAATGGATAAGAGCCCCAACAAGGATAATTAACTTTACCACTTTCACTTCCGCCCCAGCGAATATCCGCTCTTTGCGTATTATGATAGAAAATAATATTTGGCTGGTATTTTTCTACAACAGGCAGAATATTGGGCCCGCCTAGTTCTGGGCCATGTGCTCCGCCATCAAACCAGACCATTGCCAGTTCACCATATCGGGACATCAGTTCCTCTGTCATTTGTTCACATAGCTTATTATAATGTTCTTGCCTGTTTTTTGCAAAAGGAGAATTGTCATTATGAACCATAAAATCATAAACTCCATAATTGGAATTCCAGCGTATCCCGATATAAAGTCCGGGTAAAATGCCGTATTTACGACATGAGGCAACAAAATCACGTACTATGTCGCCTTTTCCATCCTGAAATTTAAGAGCCTTCATCGAATAGGGGTTCACATCAGACTGGTAAAGTGCAAACCCGGTTTCGTGTGTTACCGTAAGAATCGCAATCTTACCTCCCATATCTTTCACAGACCTGATCCATTGATCAGTATTTAGTTTTGTGGGATTGAAAATATTGTAATCGGCGATAGGAGTGATCCTGTTTAGCGCCTGATTGTACCTTTTGCCATCGAAAACATGCAGATCATAAGAGATTAGTGCCGTAAGTTGAGCATCCTGCCAGACTAACTGACTTTTGTTAGGAAGTGGAATATTTTTCTGAGCATAGATGTTGTCGGTTAAGACAAGTATCATGCATGCAGTAATTAAAGCAATGTATTTATTTGAAGTAATGATCATCATTTTAATTGATTTTTTGTTTTCAGCTACCACGGGATTTCTGATTTTTCTTTCTTCCCCAATCAGGCAGATCAATATTAAGA
>CAZGCG010000442.1:0-2946 GCA_964524205.1 uncultured Sphingobacterium sp.
AACAGATTAGGAAAAGGGTTTATCCTTTTGAGCCTACTGGCTCTGATCAGCATTAGCGCCTTTGGTCAAAAAAACAAGCTGGAGAAACAGGAGCAAATCAAAAAACTGCTCGAAAGCAGGGTTTTTGTTTTTAGTCCGCAATCGGCTACTCCAAGTTCCGGGGGCATGATCCAGTTAACTTCAGAGTTTTTTCTTAAGATCAGTCAGGATACGCTGGAGAGTAATTTACCCTATTATGGAGTAAACAATCAGCCAAGTTTTGGAATAGCAGACAGGCCATTGGAATTCACTTCTTACGATTTTGATTATGAAATGAAAACTATGAAGAATGGTAGTTACGATATCACGATTCGTATTAACGATCCCAGTGATCCTGATCAGCTCAATTTTTCAATTTCTACTTCTGGTTATACTACTTTACGGGTAAGCAGTAATTTGCGGCAACCCATATCCTTTTATGGAGATATCGATGCTCCCCGGCCGCCCCGAAAGAGTAACAGATGATTACAGAGTCAGTTTTTAGGGAGCTTGCACTTTCCTTTCCGGAATCAACAGAAGCACCTCATTTTGAAAAGACATCGTTTAGGGTTAAGAATAAAATATTTGCCACACTGGATCTGAAAAAAAGCATAGCCTGTATCAGATTAACCCCCATTGATCAGGATGTTTTTTCTTCTTTTGATAAGCAGATTGTTTATCCGGTTGCCAATAAATGGGGAAAACAAGGCTGGACATTGGTTGAACTGAACAAGGTCAGAGAAGATTTATTCAGGGATATTATTAGATGTGGCTATTGCACCGTTGCCCCGCAGAAGCTTGCGGAACAGGTCCGACAGTCCGGAAATTAGTAAACGAAAAAAGGCCTGCTTAGCAGGCCTTTTTTCGTTTACTGGGAATGCAGATTAAATGTAGGAAGTTGCAACACTAACAATTTTCCATCCTTTACCGGTATTCGACATGTTCAGGTAATTTATTCTGGAAAATCCTTCATATTTCATAGTTACCTTAACAACACTTTGAGTAGGGGTTGATTCTACAATACTGAATTCAGTAATACAGTTTTGCTCAACATTCTTAAGATTTTTCAATGAATTAAGAATCTGATTTCTGTCGTGATTAACGATTTGCTGTCCGCGGGTTGAAGTGAATTTTACGTCTTTGTCCATAACTTCACTAAGTCCGTTGATCTTACCATGTGCAACTGCATCAATATAAGCCTTAAGGGCATAATTGATGTTTAGTTTTTCACTTTTGGTATCATCTGATGCAAATGCACTTGTTGATAATACTACTAATAATGCGGCGGCGATAGTTTTTAAAGTTTTCATAATACTTGTTTTTTAGTTTTAATTTTTTTGTTTAGGTGTGTGTTAATATTTTTTTTTGTTTGTTTTCTTGATCAAATGTATAATGGATTTCAAAGCTGGTCTATAGCAATTAGGCAGATGCTGGTAAGTTCTCGGTAAACGGCGGTAAATGGTAGGTGAATGGTTGGGGTCGGATTTTTACCGAGGTGGCAGAAAGCTCAAAGCCGAAAGCTCAAAGCTAAAAGCAGGATGTAAATCAAATGATAGAGTTAAAAGGTAATGTTATGCCTGTTGCTACGCCTTAACTGGCAACAGGCAACAGATAACAGGCAAAAGATAACCGGCAACAGAGAATAGAATCAAGAGCCAGGTATCAAGAATCAAGACTTAATCCTCGTTCATTTGAAATATGCGCTTAAGGATTTTAACTATTATTAATCATTTGATGATTACAATCCATTACCGATAACAGATAACAGGGAACAGGGAACAGACAACAGATAACTAACATCCATGCCCTTCCCCTTCAAGCATATTCCTGGCATGGAATACTCCTGGAAGAATAGCCTCCAGGGATTCCCGGGCTCCATTTGTACTTCCGGGAAGTGTTACGATTAATGTTTTACCGATGGATCCGGCGACTGAGCGGCTCATCATTGCAAGTGGAGTCCGCATTTGCCCGAAGCTGCGTATTGCTTCAGTAATGCCGTCTGCATCTCTTTCAAGAATCTCTTTTACGGCACTAACTGTGTTATCCCTTGGGCCAAGTCCGGTACCTCCGGTAGTAAATATAAACTGTATATCTTCTTTCACCCATTCCAGAACTTGTTTTTGTATTGCATCTTTATCGTCAGGGAGTACTTTATAATGCCATACTTTGGCATTTGAAGTTTCGAGCATGCTGCAAATAAGTTTCCCGCTTTTATCTTCACGCTCACCACTTGAAGTTGAATCAGAACAAACTAAAACGGCGCATACAGCTGAGCTTTCTGTGTACCGGCTTCGGTCACTTTTCCCGCCTTTCTTTTCCAGAAGTTTAATATGCCCTATCTCAAGAGTAGTATCAACAGGTTTCAGCATGTCGTAAATTTCCAATGCCGCAACTGAAACAGCAGTAAGTGTTTCCATTTCAATCCCGGTACGGCCAATGGATTTAGCCTCACCCTGAATAACTATTCCTGTTCGGTTAAGGATTTCATCATTAAACAGGTCGGAATGCAGTTTTCTGCCAAGGAATTCAAAAGTGAAATCCATGCCATCAATAGTTACCGGGTGACAATGGGGCAGGAGTTGAGGAGTAAGCTTGGCCCCTAAAAAGCCGGCTGCACGAGCCACATCAAACAGATTGCCTTTTGGGAGCTTATTTGAGTTGATCAGATCAATGCTTTTTTCTGAACAAAATATGATACCCACTGCCTTTGCAGTACGAAGTGTGATCTGTTTATGACTGATGTCGCGCATTTTCCGGTTGTTAGTTAGTTGTCAGTTGTCGGTTGTCAGTTGTCTGTAAGTTATCCTAAAATATAAAATGACTTAGTAATAGTTAATATCCATGAGTCCAAATTTTAAATGAACGCGGATTTAGTCTTGGTTCCTGGCTCTTGGTTCTTGGCTCTTGACTCTTGGTTCTTGACTCTTG
>CAZGCG010000443.1:0-2937 GCA_964524205.1 uncultured Sphingobacterium sp.
GCAGACTTCCCGGTTTATAATAAGGCGCTGGTAGACAAAGATCTCGAAGAACGCATGGCATTGGCACAGGATATCTCCTCACTGATACTCTCACTGCGTAAAAAAGTAAGTATCAATGTAAGGCAGCCATTGAGTAAAGCGATGATCCCGGTATTGGACAAAAGCTTCAAAGCGAAGGTTGAGAAGGTAAAAGATCTTATCCTTTCTGAGACAAACCTGAAGAGTATTGAGTACATTACCGATACCTCAGGAATCATCAGCAAAAAAATAAAACCAAATTTTAAAGCTTTAGGCCCGAAAGTTGGTAAGGATATGAAACTTGTGGCAGAAGCATTGAACACGATGTCGCAACAGGATATCAGTCGCCTTGAAAACGAAGGCCATATTGCTATTCCTGGAACTTCATATGTGGTAGACCTTGCAGATGCAGAAGTTCTTGCTGAAGATGTTCCGGGATGGCAGGTGGCAAACCTTGGAAACTTAACCGTTGCTTTGGATGTTACGATAACCGAAGAATTGAAGCAGGAAGGGATTTCAAGAGAATTGGTAAACCGCATCCAGAACCTCAGAAAAGAGCTTGGGTTTGAGGTGACGGATAAGATCAGGGTACGGATAAAAGAGCATCCGTATATTTCTGAAGCCCTCAAAAATAATTTAAGCTATATTTGCGCGGAAATTCTGGCCGACTCACTGGAGCTTGTGGCAGATCTTGATTCGGGTGAAACCGTAAGCATAGATGATAAGAATTTAATAATACAAATAAACAAAGGATAGAAATGGATAAGCACGAAAAAACTAGATATTCCGATACAGAATTACAGGAATTTAAGGATCTCATTATCGAGAAACTACGTAGCTCAAAAGAAGAATTAGCAGCCTTAACACAATCGTTAAGCAACCCAAATATGAACGGGACAGATGATACTGCAGGAACCTACAAAACATTAGAGGATGGTTCTGCAACTCTTGAAAAAGAATCAATCAATCAGTTAGCCGCACGCCAGAGAAAATTCATAGATAACCTTGAAAGCGCTTTAGTTCGTATTGAAAATAAAACTTATGGCGTTTGCAGAGAAACAGGCAAACTTATCCCGAAAGAACGCTTACGTGCTGTTCCACATGCGACTTTAAGTATGGAAGCTAAATTGAAGCAGGCGTAAATGAAAGCTTATACCAAGCCCTTTGTTGCAATTTTTCTTATTCTTTTAGCCGACCAGGCACTAAAATTCTGGATTAAGCTTAATATGTCCTTAGGACAGGAGTACAAAATATTTGGCAACTGGGCGATTATACATTTCACCGAAAACAATGGAATGGCTTTCGGTATTGAGTTTGGGGGTGAAGCAGGGAAACTCGCTTTGTCCTTATTCCGTATTGTGGCCGTTTGCGGGATTGGTTACGGGCTGATCCATTTAATTAAAAAGAAGTATCATCGCGGATTGATCATGAATCTTGCGCTCATATTTGCCGGAGCACTGGGAAATATCATTGATTCAACCTTCTATGGTATCATTTTCAATGAAAGTTCTTATTATGAGCCTTCCGTGCTTTTCCCTCCAGAAGGAGGTTATTCAAGCCTGTTCCATGGCAAGGTGGTCGATATGTTTTATGTTCCAATCCTGCAGGGTATCTATCCGCAATGGTTCCCCTTTTGGGCTGGTGAAGAATTTATCTTCTTCCGTCCGGTTTTCAATTTAGCCGATTCGGCTATTTCTATCGGTGTTATTATGATCCTCATCTACCAGAAACGATATTTCAAGGAAGAGAAAGAAGAAGAATTCTTTCCGCATAGCGAAAGTATTGAAGAATAAAATTGAGGCCTTAAAAGGCCTTTTTTATTGCCTATAACGTACTTTTAGCTGAAAACCAAAGCCAAATTGTCAACTGCCAATTGTCAATTGTCAATTGCGTTTATGGATTTGGCACGAATTTTTCATCCAATACATATAGATTTAATTAAACAAAGAAACATGAAAAATATATTAGCAATTGCCCTATTAAGTGTATTCAGCTTAAGCGCCTTTTCCCAAAATATAGACACACGAAGAAAAATCGAAGTGAACGGATCAGCAGAAGCTGAAGTAACCCCGGATATTATTTATATCGGAATGTCATTAAAGGAATATTTCAGGGATTCAAATAACAAGAAGAAAGTTGAGATCGAAGAACTTGAACGTCAGTTACAGTCGGCAGTTCTGAAAGCCGGCATTCCTCAGGAAAATTTTACGATCAATAATATTTCCAGCTATAATAACTGGTGGGAAAAGAAAAAAGCACCAGATTTTTTGGCCCGCAAGCAATACCGTATTAAAGTCACCGATCTGACCAAATTCAATGAAATTATGAGTGCTGTAGATCCAAAAGGAATAGAGTACAGCAATATTGAGAGCTACGATTATTCTAAAATTGAAACTCTGAAAAAAGAGCTGAAAATAAAGGCTCTGCAGGCTGCAAAAAATAAGGCAGATTATCTGATCACTTCAATAGGCGGAACTTTAGGTGGCGCGATGGAGATCCAGGAAATCAATAATGAGTATTATCCTCAGCCAATGTACCGTGCAAACATGATGATGAAATCTGATGCTATGGCTACAACTGAAGCAGCAATGCCTGATATTGATTTCAAAAAACTCAAGCTGAATTACCAGATGAGGGCGGTGTTTGAAATAAAGTAGGAATTTAATTGACAGTTGACAATTGACACCCGATAGCTATCGGGTTGACAATGAAAATCGTAATCATTTTAAGTTTGTACTATAATTTAAAGAGGCTGACAGGGATTTGGTATTGAACTATTAATTTGACAATTTAGTACTACATCCCTGTCAACTGTCAATTATCAACTGTCAACTAATATGCATGTACAAAAGGAGCCCAGAGGAATTGTCCCCTCAAAGAAAAAAACTCTTTACCCGATCAGGGCTGGGCTTCGTAATT
>CAZGCG010000444.1:0-2934 GCA_964524205.1 uncultured Sphingobacterium sp.
CCATTATTGAACAATTGCTCATTAAATCAGATCTGGTTAAAATGAATCATGAGGAGCTTTTTCAAATTTCGGCATGGAATGGATTGGAATCTAAGGATTTGGAATTGGCAGCAGATCTTGTTTTTAAAAAATATTCAATCAAAATGCTTTGTATAACCCGTGGGTCTGAAGGGGCATTTCTGAAGACAGCAAATGAAGTACTATATCAGAGTGGTTTTAAAGTGAAAACCGTAGATACAGTTGGTGCTGGGGATGCTTTTCTTGCCGGATTTATCCATAATTACAGCAGAAATAAACCATTGAAGGAAGCCCTTGAATTTGCCTGCCTTTTAGGTGCCTGGGTTGCATCACAAAAAGGGGCAAATCCTCCGTTTTTGGTTGAGGGGATTGGGGATTGGGAATGGGGACCCGATAGCTATCGGGTAGGAAATAGGCAATAGGGAATGGGGAATAGGAAATGATTTTTGACTTTGGATACCGCTTTTTCTTAATTGTCAACTGTCAACTGTCAATTGTCAATTCATTAAGTGGAACGCAAAATTTTCTTAAATTCGCTCCATACAACATTTACATTGGCAAAACCTATACTCGTACTGAAATTCGGCACGGCATCGATCACTACCCCTAAAGGAGAGTTAGATGAGATCGTGATCGGAGAAATTGCCCGTCAGGTGGCAATGATACATAAAGACTATAATCTGGTGATTGTTTCATCGGGTGCTGTTGCTGCGGGCAAAAAGTTCCTGAAGAATTATGGCGGCACTTTGAATGAAAAGAAAGCTGCAGCTTCAATTGGGAATCCGCTTTTATTGAATACTTACGCGAAATATTTTTCGCCGCATGGCATTGCCATTGCTCAAAGCTTATGTGAGAGGCATCATTTTTCAAACCGCGATCAGTTCCTGCAGCTTAAGCGGACCTACGAAGAGTTATGGAACAGTGATATCATTCCGATTGCGAATGAGAATGATGTGGTCAGTAATCTGGAGCTGAAATTCTCTGATAATGATGAACTCGCAACCCTGATTGCTGCCGGATTTGGCGCTTCACAAATACTCTTCAGTACCTCAGTGCCGGGAGTGCTCGACAGTTCAGGTCTGGTGATTCCTGAGCTGGACACTTCGGATAAGAAGGTTCTTCTACTTGCAAACAAAGAGAAATCGGCATCGGGTTTGGGTGGCATGACCTCCAAGCTGAATTTTGCCCGCTTAGCCAATCAAATGGGTATCCGGGTCGTGATTTTTGGTATCAGAACGCAAGATGGAATTCTGAGAGCCCTTGATGGGAAGACCGGTACTTTATGCCTGCCGCAGAAAAGTACATTGCCTGCCCGTAAAAAATGGTTGGCCAGCGGAAGTCTGGTTCGGGGTCGTATTCAGATCGATTCGGGTGCCTGTAAGGCCCTGCAAAAGCGGCATAGTCTGCTGGCAGTGGGAATTAAATCGGTGCTGAATGACTTTGAGAACGGCGAGATCATTGAAATTCTGGATGAGGAGAATAATGTGGTGGCTGTGGCTAAGTCGAAAATTGATTCGGCTATGCTGGTCAGCGATACCAAAGTAAAAAACCTGGAAGTGGCACATGCCGATAATATTGTTTTATTGTAATTTTTAATCATGGAATCGATACAATCTCTTCTTGAACAGGCCTCAGAGGCAACGATAGCGGTTAAACGCTTAAGTGACGACAAGAAAGAAGATATACTCAGAGCGCTGGCTGCAAAGCTCAGAGCAAATATAGTGAGCATTCTTGCCGAAAATCAATTGGATCTCGACCGCATGCCGGATACTGATCCTAAAAAGGACCGGCTATTACTTACGGCTGCAAGGATAGAAGATCTGGCAAAAAGCGTGGAAGAGATTGCAGCGCTCCCTGATCCGAGTAATCGGCTGCTTTCTGAAAAGATTCTGGATAATGGCCTTCTGGTACAGAAAATTACGGTTCCATTGGGTGTTGTCGGGGTGATTTATGAGTCGAGACCAAATGTAACCGTTGATGTGGCTGCTTTGTGCATTCAATCAGGAAATGTTTGTCTTCTTCGGGGCGGGACCGATGCGTTTTGTACCAATTCCTACCTGGTGGCATTGATACAGGAGGTTCTGGCTAGTTTTGATCTCGATGTGAGTATCGTTCAACTGCTTCCAACCGATCGTAAATTTATGCCTGAACTTCTTACTGCAACGAAGTATGTGGATATTTTAATCCCGCGGGGCTCACAGCAACTGATAGATTATGTTCGTGAACATGCCTCGGTTCCGGTAATTGAAACAGGAGCAGGGGTCTGTCATACCTATGTGGAGGCATCTGCCAATCTGGAGAATGCAGCAAATATTGTGACTAATGCCAAAGTTACACGCCCATCGGTCTGTAATTCATTGGACACGGTCATTGCAGATCGCGAAATCCTTAAGCCCTTACTCAATATACTTGCGCCAAAACTGCAAGCTTATCAGGTAGAAATTTTTGCAGATCCTGAATCCTACCTGATTTTGAAAGGTCTGGAGTATCCATATCTCAAAGAAGCTGTTGAAGAAGATTTTGGACGGGAGTTTCTTGATTTTAAATGCTCAGTAAAAACAGTGGATAATTTCGATGAGGCCATGAAGCATATCCGGAAATTTTCATCCAAACATTCAGAAGCGATAGTTTCCAGCAACATGGAGTATTGTGAGCGTTTTCTGAATGAAGTGGATGCTGCAGCTGTTTATACTAATGCTTCTACCCGTTTTACGGATGGGGGAGTGTTTGGTCTTGGAGCAGAGATCGGTATCTCCACACAAAAGTTGCATGCCCGTGGTCCTTTTGCTTTGGAGAAACTGGTAACTGAGAAATGGATTGTGAGGGGGAGTGGACAGGTGAGGTAGTTGAGAATAGGAAATAGGAAATAGGAAATAGGAAATAGGGAATAGGGAATAGGGAATAGGGAATGGAGTT
>CAZGCG010000445.1:0-2920 GCA_964524205.1 uncultured Sphingobacterium sp.
CCACATAGATTGAATTTATAATGCTTTAAAGGAAACATAGATTGTAAATCATATAGATTGAAGCGAATCTTCAAGGCTATCTGTGTCTAAAATGTAAGTTAGAAGCTATAAAATGCTATGTTTCCCTGCCTGCCGGCAGGCAGGTATGCGGTTTTTAAAATATTATGCCGAGTTCACGTCATTCTCCTCAGATAGGTAGTCCAGGCTGCAAACCTTCGTTCTGATAAATAGGATAAGTTGGAATCATTTTCATAGGCTTCCCTTTCAAACAGAATATTTCTGTATGCCTCTATGTGATTATGGTAGCGGGTGAGATTTATCAGATAATTAAGCAGGTAGAGAACGTAGAAAGGGATGATCAGTAATTCAATTTGTTGTCTGAAATGAATGAATTCATGATTCATAAGCTGTTTATTCAGGCTGTATTTCTTATCCTTTAAGAGTAAAAATGGAAACAATGCCATACCCCCCACCGGAAGATTGGGTAGCTGTATGATTTTAAAATACTTCAATCTAGTTTCCTTTTAGAGGCTCAAGTCTGTATGCAGCCGGATTTTCAAGATAGCTTTGATAGGATTTTCTGATGTATTCAATCAAATCATAATCATTGGCTTCCAGGATAAAGTAATAACCGGGTTTATATTGTTGCTTATAATCTCTGAGCTTATCACCGTTCAGTCCGGTTACCCGGTTGATCAGAGTATTGGTGAAGCGATAGTCGATCATTGCATCCCTGTAGTCTCTTTCTATAATCTTTTGAAGCAGTCTTGCATTTCTTCCCTCCCTGCTCAGAAGAGTATATAATGCATTGATACTCAATCCGGCTCCACCACCACCATTACTACCACCGGTAGTCAGAACATCCTTCACAGTGCCTTTACTATAAGCGGTATTAAACTCTTCCTGCTTTGCTTTGAGCTGGTCGGCGGGCGTTTGTACAGAATCTCTTACCACAACTTCCTGTAATTGTATACTGTTTCTTTTGAGATAAAAAAGCACGGTGCTTTCTGAACGGATACTAATAGTATCCACTCCATAACCTTGCAGGGCAGCAACGAGCACATCTCCTTCCCGGGCATTGGTTTTAAATTCCCCCTTGGTTGTATTGTAGAATCCATCTCCCGTCCGTGTATTGTAAATATATACCCGGGTCAGACGCTGTTTGCTGTTCATATCAAAAACGATTCCCTGCACAGTTTTATCCTGCGCGTGAAGGCCACTTATCGCAATGAAGAGTAATAGAAAGATATAATTGATTTTTTTCAAGTGGATAAAACTAAGTGTTTCAACGAAAAGAATAATGCATTTTAACAATTTTAACTAATTTACCCTGGGTTCCCTATTCCCTATTCCCTATTCCCTATTTCCTATTTCCCATTCCCTTTTCTCACCTTATTTAGACACAACCAGAAGTTGTCCGGGTTTCAAATTACTATCCTCCAGGCCATTGAGTAATTTGACTTCATCCACACTTAGTCCGAATAGCTTTGATATTGAAGCCAGAGTATCTCCTGATTTTACTTCATGAATTTTCATTGTTACCCGTGGGCGGGAGACTTCTTCCTTTTTTTCCAGCGGAATATTTTTGGCAATTTCTGTAAGAACTTTATCTTCCCGAATGATTTTCTCTGTCTCGGTTTCCATACGGTCAAAACGATCGAGATTATAACGCTCAATCAGACTGATTAACAGCTCGGGGTAACGGGGGTTTGTTGCATAACCTGCTGCCTTTAAACCTGCTGCCCATCCGCGATAATCATTTTTATCAAGTTCGAAAAGAGGGGCATACCGCTTCCTTTTCAGAAACTCAGTATGATCTTTAAAAGACTCTTCAGGTGAAGTATATACCCTGAAACAATCATCTTTCTGATCGTCATCTTTTAGCATAGTTTTTCCTTTCCATTCCGGGGTACATTTAATACCGAAATGATTATTTCCTTTAAGTGCAAGTTCACTGTTTCCATTGCCCGATTCCAAAATTCCCTGAGCAAGGGTGATACTCGCAGGAATCCCTGAATTGTTCATTTCGCGAATCGCGATTTGTTTAAATCGCTCGATATAGGATATGGCAGTGTAGTTTTTAATTTCAGGAATTTGGCTTTCTCTCGCTTTTGCTGATTCTGCCTGCCTGGTTTTAGGAGCTGGTACTGGTGTCTGAGCCTGCGGATTTGAACGCTGCTTCTTTAAAATTCCGCATGAACCCATCAGTAATATTATGCAGGGCAAGAGGAACAGAACAGATTTTATATTAATGTTTCGCATCTGAAATTATTTTTTTCTGATAATAAAAATACCGTCGCGTACCGGAAGGATCAGCTTCTCAACTCTCTGATCAGCACTCACCATCTCGTTAAAATTACTGATTAATGTAGTGGCCGAATCTCTCTTCTTCTCAGCTATCACCTTCCCGCTCCAGAGCACATTATCCACAATGATGAGTCCGCCGCTTCTCAGTTTATCGATGGTTAAATTATAATAGCTTTCATTATTTTTTTTGTCTGCATCAATGAATATAAGATCAAAAATCTCATTCAGATTTGGGATGATTTCAAGGGCATTACCAATATGGTACTTAATCTTAAGTCCCAGATCTGATTTAGCGAAGCTGGCCCGCACCATGTCTTCAAGCTCGGCATTGATGTCTATAGTATGCAGAATACCATCCTCGCTCAAGCCCTCCGCAAGACATAAGGTAGCATATCCGGTAAAGGTTCCAACCTCCAGAATTCTTCGCGGACAAATCATTTTACTGAGCATGCTGAGAACCCGGCCCTGGTAATGTCCTGAGAGCATCCGCGGTAAGGAAACTTTGAGATGGGTCTCCCGGTCTATCTGTTTGAGCAGATCACTTTCGGGGTCGCAGGAGCTTTCCAGGTAGCTTTTAAGTTCATCGCTGAGTAAATCCATGCTGTAAAGATAA
>CAZGCG010000446.1:0-2920 GCA_964524205.1 uncultured Sphingobacterium sp.
ATTAAAATTGCAGGTGACACTTCAAAAGAAAAGATAAAAATGGGTTATGCCCAGGGCTTATTGTATGCATTCAATAGTCTTTATGTAATGGTAAATCACAAAAGTGATACCTCTATGGCTAAGGGTAGCGGATTATACCGCCTTAAAGACACCGATAATGATGATCAGTATGATCAAATAAGCTTGCTAAAAGATATGGTTACTCCGGGAGGCGAACATGGTCCACATAGCATGGTTATCTCTCCTGATAAAAAATCAATTCACATTATCGCCGGGAACCATGTAGATGTCCCCAAAATGGAGGCTTATCGCCTACCTGAGACCTGGAAAGAAGATAATTTATTCCCTTTAATAAAAGATCCGAACGGTCATGCCAATGATCGCTATGCTCCGGGAGGATTTGTTGCTAAAATTAATCCGGAAGGAACAAACTGGGAGCTAATCAGTGCAGGTTATCGGAATGCATTTGACCTTGCATTTAATGAAGTTGGGGACATGTTTGTATACGATGCAGATATGGAATGGGATTTCGGGATGCCCTGGTACCGTCCTACCCGAATCAGTCATTCAACAAGCGGCAGTGAATTTGGATGGCGTACAGGAAACAGTAAATGGTCGCCTGCTTACCCCGATAATTTACCGGCAATATTGAATATCGGACAAGGCTCACCTACAAGTTTGTTTAGTGGAAATAATGCCCGATTCCCTGAAAAGTATCGCCGGGGTTTATTTGCCTTCGACTGGAGTTTCGGAATCATCTATGCCGTTCAACTGAGCCCAAGCGGATCTTCTTACAAGGCAACAGCGGAAGAATTTATTTCGGGTGCACCCTTGCCTTTAACTGATGGCATTATCGGGCCTGATGGAGCTATGTATTTTTTAACCGGCGGTCGTAAACTGGATTCAGACCTTTACCGGGTGTATTATGGCGAAAATAATCTATCAAATGACCCATTAATTACCAAAGTTCCTGCGGATATACTTCAGGCCCGAAATTTAAGACGGCAATTGGAAACCTTTCATGCCGGTCCAAATGCAAAAGCAATAGCTCTTGCCTGGCCAAACCTGAAAAATAAAGATCGTTATATCCGATATGCTGCCCGTATAGCCATGGAACATCAGCCGCTTTTCCAATGGCAGGAAAAAGCATTCTTAGAGAAAGACCCTCAGATACTTACTCAAGCCATGATAGCTATGGCCAGAACAGGTAACAGAGGTTTACAGGTCAGGATGATTAATACATTGATGAACATAAACTACAATCTGTTACCTGAATCTCAACAAATAGATGTTTTAAGGGCCTATGAACTGATAATTTCCAGAATGGGTAAACCCAATGATGCTGAAAAAGTTAAATTAGGCAGGTATTTGAATCAATTCTATCCAGCAAAAAGCAATGAATTGAATCGCTCATTCAGCAAGGTTTTAGTATCCCTGGATGACCCTTTAGTCGTTCAAAAAACACTGGAACTACTTGATGGAGTCGTTCTGGATGTAGATGATCAAAAATCTTTTATGCAGTCTTCAGACTTAATCCTGCGTAATCCTCAATACGGACTTGACATTGCAGGAATGCTGGCCAAAACCCCACCTGCACAGCAGATCTATTACATAACGGCATTAAGTGAAGCAAAAAATGGCTGGACAACAGAATTAAAGGAAAAGTATTTCAAATGGTATTATACCGCATTTGGGTATAAGGGAGGTAATAGTTTCATCGGATTTATCGATAAGGCACGCAAAATGGCTTTAGCAAATCTGCCACAAGATCAATTCGAGCATTATAATAAGATTTCGGGTAATGAATTACTGACTAATAATGGCATGAAACTGGCCAGTGTGGGCAGTCCTAAAGGTCCGGGAAGAACCTGGAAAATAGATGAAGCTCTGGAAGTCGTTCAGAAAGATTCAACAGACAGAAACTTTGAACAAGGTGAAATGTTGTTTAGTGCCACCCGCTGTATTTCATGCCACAGCATGAAAGGTGAAGGAGGTGCAGTTGGTCCGGCATTAAGCCAATTGGGTACACGCTTCTCTGCCCGTGATATTCTGGAGTCTATTCTTGAACCGAATAAAGTGATATCTGATCAATATGCTTATACTTCTTTTTACTTAAAGAATGGTGGTTCGGTAACCGGGAGACTGAAAAATGAAGATTCTGAAAAATATTATATTTCTCAAAATCCTTTTGCCCCACAAACACTGCGTGATGTGATCAAGAGTGATGTGGTAAGAACCAGGATTTCTGATGTATCATCTATGTATCCGGGTATGATCAATGGCTTGAACAAAGAAGAATTAAAAGACCTGATGGCTTACCTGATTTCAGGATCAAATAAAGATCATCAGGTCTATAAGCCGAAATTATTAAAGAAATAACCTAAGAAGAGATTTTAATTTTGGACCAACAGGCCTGGCATAATAAAATATCGAATACCCAACAACTGGGGGGTATTGAAACCTCTGTTCTTGATAATGGAGCCGGTCGTGGAACACGCATTGCCTGGATCAATACAGGATCGGGACTGCGGTTTAAGGTAGTCATCGACCGCGCTATGGATATTGCCGATGCATTTTACAATGAGCATAGCCTCGCCTGGCTCAGCCATTCAGGAATCAGCACTGCACAGCCTTTGTCTGATAAAGGCATTGAATGGCTCAAAACTTTTGGCGGAGGATTGGTGGTTACCTGCGGACTCAGTCATGTTGGTGGACCCGAAAAGGACGAATTTGGCGAACGTGGTATTCATGGACAAATCAGTAATTCTCCGGCAGAAATTGTCTCGGTCATTCAGCCTGATCCTTTATCCGGCAACATGGAAATGAGTATCACCGGGATAATCAGGGAATCGCAGGTACTTGGGAACAGAATGGAATTAAGACGTACCATCTCTGCCACTTTGGGAAAATCCACAATCCG
>CAZGCG010000447.1:0-2920 GCA_964524205.1 uncultured Sphingobacterium sp.
GCCGGACAAATGCGATAGATTTTTCTTTCGACTGGAATAATCAATATACGGTATGGAGTGGCTTGATCGGGGGATTTTTTCTGCAATTATCTTATTTCGGGACTGATCAGAGCCAGGTAGGGCGGTATCTTACCGGTTCATCTGTTGGACAAAGCAGGCTCGGATTATTGATGAACGGTCTTTTAAAGATCCCGATGCAATTTCTGATTCTTCTGATCGGAGTACTTGTATTTACCTTTTATCAGTATCATCAACCACCGATATTTTTTAATAGTTATGAGCTCGGCAAGCTGGAAAAGAGTCAGTATAACAAGGAACTGGAACAGATAAAAACAGATTATTCGAATGCATTTACCGAGAAACAGGCAGAAATCAATCGCCTGGAACAGGCAATGGATGCCGAGGATGAATCCGCTATAAATACGCAACGTACGATTCTGGAGAATGCCGATAAAAAAACGAAAGCAATCCGGCAGCAGGCGGTTGACCTGATGAAAAAGAACGATCCGGATGCTGAAACAAATGATAATAATTATGTGTTCCTCAGTTTTGTCACTAAATATCTTCCTCAGGGACTTATTGGCTTACTGATTGCGATCATTTTCCTGGCTTCGATGGGATCCACTTCCAGTGCATTAAATTCCCTTGCTTCAACTACCGTTATTGATATTTATAAGCGACTGGTCAATCCAAATGCTTCTGATGAAAAATACCTTTCTGTTTCCCGGTGGACAACCATAATCTGGGGCATATTTTGTATCCTGATGGCATTATACGCAAGTAAAATGGGCAATCTGATTGAAGCCGTTAATATACTGGGGTCATTATTCTATGGAACAATTCTCGGTATATTCATCGTTGCCTTTTACTTTAAAAAGATCGGGGGATCAGCAACCTTCACAGCGGCCATCATTACTGAAATTATAGTATTTAGCTGCTGGATGATGGACCTTATGGCTTTCTTATGGCTTAATGTTGTGGGTTGTGTGCTAGTGATGCTGATCGCTGTGATACTACAGAAGTTTCAAAAAAACGCACTCGAAGCCCGTGAAATATAGAATAATACTATTGTTATATGAGACCAATTCGATTGCTCATAGGCCCCAGCTTTAGCTGGGGTTAACGAGTTCGTTCGTTTTCGGGCTTCAGCCCAACATTCTGTAACATTTAATGAACTATAACATTGGGCTTTAGCCTGATAGGGCTGATTTGATTATGTACTCTCATACAATTGCTAATTGGTGCTGAAGCACCAAAATTTGTTCCGTTCTGATCACTTAGTTTTTGGGCTGAAGCCCGATCTGAAAACCGGATTCTCACCCGGAGCTAAAGCACCGGGCTATTCAGCGAAAAGGCTATGCCAAGGCACAGCATTTCTTATTCAATCATTTCAAATACCCATCATCCAATGTCATCTCATACTTGAATTGACGAATAGAGTATCGATAGTTTTACCCTGGTATCGTTACAAATAAATTACTATTATTTTGCCCTCAGTCTCTTCCTCAAAAAACCATCAATTAGATATAATCCAATGATAATATCTACGAAAAAGAAGATATTGATATAAGTACTGTTCAGATATTTAGATGAATCAATTGCGGGCATTATAAATTCAGGCATTTTGAATCCTGATGTTTGAGACCAGTCGATCTGATAAAACAAAACCCCAAGCAAAGCAGTAATCGTAAGAAGGAAAAATGCAGCAATTCCGAAAATAATCCTTTTATCGATCAATGATTTAAATGAAGTTGGAACAGGTTCCAGATTGATTCTCTCCATCACATTTCTGGTAAAACCCATCGAGGGCTCATCCTGATCTGCGGCAGAAATCAGAGTATTGAATGATCTGCATTCTTCATATACCTGTTGGTAAAGCGGATCGCTTTCTATCAGACGCTCTGTTAACTCTCTTTCCTGAAGAGTACCTGTTCCATCCAGATAATCCCAGATTCTTTGTTCTATAAGGTTCATAATAATTCCCTCACTTCATGGTGTAAAATATTCTCAATTTTTTCTTTCAGGCGATGCCTTGCCCGATGCAGCTTTACTTTAACTGTATTTGTTTCCATCCCTAAAGCCTGCCCGATCTCTTCCAGTGATTGTTCTCCCTGATAGAAAAGTGTGATTACAGCCGCATCATCAGGTAACAGCTGATCAATAGCCCGGTTCACAAAGACCATTTTCGATTTATGCTCTAATTCATCAGATTTCAGATCTGAAACATGGTTTTCGACATTCAGCAAACCGGCTTCGGTATCAATTGATTGAATATCCAGTCGCTTTTTTCGTAAAAAGGTCATCGCTGTTGTATACACAATACTATAAAGCCAGGTGCTGAACTTAGAAGTATTTCTAAAAGTGTTTAAAGAACGATAAGCCTTTATAAAACAGTCCTGAGCAATTTCTTCTGCATCCTCCCTATTCTTTGCAAATCTTAAGGCGAGCGTAAACACAAAGCGTTGGTGGCGCTTCATAAGGTCGGCATAGGCCGCCTTATCACCGCCGAGCACCTTATTTATCAGTTCTGTATCTGAATACTTGTTCTGCATCAATCATCCATGTGACGCCTCAATATTTAGAAAGGTTACAGCCTATAAACAATAATCATTGATGTAAACTTAAGGTAAAACCAAGACCTGAAAGCCATTAATCTAAAACTTCTAAAGTAATGAGAGAAAACAGGACTTCAGCAGGTTGAATCATCAGTGTTTCCATTATTCTTTGCTCTTCTGACCCTTAATATTGCAATATTTATCCCGAAAGGCACAGGACTGTTCATAAGTTTTGGCCCTAGCAATACATCTCCGTTAACGTTTTTTTCCGCCTCAGCTGGTGCGGTACGCATTGTCCGAGCCTTAGCACTAACTTTAATAGCATCAGGTGCAGCGGCGGCATTTTGTTACTTTTCTGCTGCAGG
>CAZGCG010000448.1:0-2915 GCA_964524205.1 uncultured Sphingobacterium sp.
CAATAATCAGTCAAAACAAAACTTTATTTATTTTTTTAATGCTCTGAACTCAGCTTTAATTATTTTCGCTCCAATATTGCATGAAATAATGAACAGAGAACAGTTAATTGAGCAGATAAAAATCAAGAAATCCTTCCTTTGTGTTGGTCTGGACACCGATATAACACTCATTCCCAAGTTTTTACTGGATTACGAAGATCCTGTTCTCGAATTTAATAAGCGGATCATCGACGCCACTCATGATCTGTGTGTTGCTTATAAGCCAAACAGTGCTTTCTATGAAAGCCGGGGAATTGCTGGATGGAAAAGTTTAATCGAGACTTCTAAACTTATACCTTCTACTTGTCTTGGGATTATAGATGCCAAACGTGGTGATATTGGAAACACCTCATCCATGTATGCGAAAGCCTTTTTTGATACAGCCTCTTCAGGGATGAACTTTGACGCAATCACCATTGCTCCTTATATGGGAAGTGATTCGGTAAAGCCTTTTCTATCATTTCAGGATAAATGGGTCATTTTACTCGCATTAACATCCAATGAAGGAGGGAAGGACTTTCAGTTTATAGAAACCGAAAACGGTCGTTTGTTTGAAAATGTGATTCAAAGGGCAAATACGTGGGCAGGAAATGATCGTCTGATGTATGTGGTAGGTGCGACCCGCGGAGAAGAATTCCTGAATATCCGTAAATATGCGCCTGATCACTTTCTTCTGGTTCCCGGAGTGGGAGCGCAGGGAGGAAGCCTGCAGGAAGTTTGTAAATACGGTTTATCCAAAAGCTGTGGATTGCTTGTAAATTCCTCGCGATCAATAATCTATGCTTCATCGGGTCAGGATTTTGCTGAGCGTGCAAGGGAAGAAGCCAGGAAACTTCAATCTGAAATGGAACTATTGCTGGAAGGTATTGGGTTTTAATTGGGAATACGCTGCCAATTGTCAGAATTAGGATTTTAGGATTCAAGGATTTTAGGATTATGGTTGCCATCATACAATCACATTAATCCTAAAAATCACAGTTCAGACAAGATTCTGTTTGTCTGAACTGTTCATGTGATTTATTTGATTACAATGATTTAAAAAATCCTAAAAATCTTCTCAATCCTACCATCCTAAAATCCTAATCCAGAGAATATCCTGTTTGTCTGAACCGTGATTAAGGTGATTGACTTGATTACTATGATTTATAAAATCCTACCCATCCTAAAATCCTAATCCAGACATTATTCCCAGTACATAAATTTCTTAATTCAACCACTTAATCAACCCCTAATACCGTTTAATCATATTTTTTTACTGCCATAATTCTTTTCGGCATATTAATTCATGATTCTCAATGAAGATTTACTGCACTATATCTGGAAATTCCGGCTTTACCATGTAGCAGATCTTAAAAGCACTTCAGGTGAGCGCCTGGATATAATCCGTCCCGGACAGCATAACCACCATGCCGGCCCCGATTTCTCAAATGCAAAAATCCAGATAGGAGATACTTTATGGGCTGGGAACGTAGAAATTCATATCCGCTCTTCAGATTGGTACCGGCATCAGCATCAACTCGACAGGGCTTATGATAATGTGATATTGCATGTAGTGGCTTATCATGACCAAAGCATTTTCAGGACTGATGGTACAGAGATTGCTGTTTTGGAGATTGGGAATCTGGTTCCTGATGATATTGCTCAAAATTATGAGGAACTGATGGCTGGATTGAATTGGATTCCCTGCGAAAATAAAATAAAACAGGTTGATGAATTTTTTATAAATACTTGTCTTGCAAGGGTTTTGATAGAGCGTCTTGAGGAAAAAAGCGAGCTGATTGATACACTCCTAATTGAAGTAAAAGGTAGCTGGAATGATGCCTTTTATATTAGCCTGGCCAGGAACTTCGGTTTTAAAACCAATGCCTTACCCTTCGAAATGCTTGCCCGATCCCTGCCACAGTCTTTATTGGCAAGATACAAAGACCGTCCATTTCAGATTGAAGCTCTTATCTTCGGACAGGCAGGCTTTCTGGACGACAAACTTAAAGATACTTATCCACAATTGCTTAGAAAGGAGTATCGATTTCTACGGAAGAAGCACGATTTGAGGCCAATAGATAAATACCTATGGAAATATATGCGATTAAGGCCCTGTAATTTTCCATCGCTCCGGCTCGCACAGTTTGCTGCCCTTATTATTCGTTCAAACCATTTATTCTCAAAAATAATTGATGAAAAGGATATTGCTTTGATTGCCAATATGTTTAATAAGCTAAGGATCAATGAGTATTGGAATACACATTATCGCTTTGATCAGGAATGTAAATATTCGGCCGTTTCATTCGGAGAAGAGGCCATAAATAATATTCTGATTAATACAGTTTCAGTTTTTTTGTTTGCATTTGGTATCAGAGCAGGAAGTGAAATTTACAGGGAAAGGGGGATAATGCTGCTTGAAGGCCTCAAGTCAGAACGAAATGCAATTATCAGAAAGTTTAATGATATTGGAGTAAATTCAAGTAATTCTGCAATAAGTCAGGCACTTATACAATTAAAAAAATCATATTGTGATCAAAAGAAATGCTTATCTTGCGGGATTGGAATCAAATTTTTGAGCAAATAAAATGTTTCAACAGTTTCTTACATTTTTCGAAAAACGTTCTTTTGGGGTATGTACCTATCTTGGAGAGCGATTTAATATATCCATTTCCAAGATCAGATTATTTTTTATTTACTCCTCATTCCTTGCCGTAGGCTTTCCCCTGATATTTTATGTTTTTGCCGCCATCGTTTTGGATGTAAGGCATTATATCAAAAGGATCAGGGCAAGTAGTGTTTGGGATTTTTAATATTCCCCATTGCAATCCTTTGTTGGCACTGTCATTGCGAGGAGGCCCGCCTGACCGGACGGGCAGGCACGACGAAGCAATCTC
>CAZGCG010000449.1:0-1257 GCA_964524205.1 uncultured Sphingobacterium sp.
CTTTCCTTCCTCATCAAAAATGGAAGTTGTAAAAGGGAATGCACTTATTGGAACCTGATAGGAATAGGGACGGGTGATGTTCGCCATTAGTAAATACTTTCCATCAGGCGAATATTCCATCGAGCGTATGATGGCAGGCTGCAGGAAATTGGCCGATTGTCCTTGAAGATCAACTTGTTTTAACTGCGATGTGAAGTAATGATCAAAAAGTTTTTCATCGTATGGATTTTTCAAAAGATCCTGATAGGTCGGTACGGGGGCTGATTTGCCGGTGTTTTCCTGAATTAAAGGTGCATCCGGACTTATATTTTGGGCAGATAAAGCTGCCCTGTCGTCAGGAACGAATTTGGCAAGAATACTTTTCCCGTCAGGATTCCAGATAAAGCTGTTGCCATAAGTACTGTTTACATGAAAGATACTTAAGCGATTAGCCTGAAAGGATTTCAGATCTGCAACCCATAATTCGATACCCTTTGGCCCATTGTGTAAAAAGGCAAGCTTGCTTTCATCGGGAGACCAGGTTATTTCCGACAGCCTTGGCTCATTTGGGAGTCCGCTCAATGTGTGTTCAGTTCCGGTACTAACTGCCAGGATTTTTATGCCTTTGTATGCTGCACTGCGGCTTGGTCCGTTGTTGGCAGGATTTATTCGCTGGCCTGCAAGGCGAAGCTCGGGCTGGGATAATTCTGCAATGGAAGGAAGATCCTCCATTTCGAGCAGGAGCATCCATTCACCATCTGTGCTGATCCTTACAGCCGGGCTTACCGGCGACTCAAATAAACTGAGAATTGGCTGAGGAGGTTTTTGATAACCCTGCATATCCTGCGCTGAAGCAAAACTGCAGATTAGCGTTAGTCCTGTTAGCAGGATGATGATTCTTGTCATATAGCTTTGTTGTCAGTTGTTTGTTGTCAGGGATTTAGTGGTTCATATAAAAATTACATGCCATAATATAGTTGCCAGTTGTCTGTTATCAGTTGTCAGTAAATCCTGATTCATTGTCTATTAATCATTCAAAACAATAATCCGATAGCTATCGGGTTTCATCTGAAGCAATTCATCGTCTTCGTTCCTTGTTCTTTACTCTTTGTTCTTATTCAGTTGTCTGTTTTCAGTAAATCCTGGTTCATTTTATAATTCATTTCAATACTTTATCTGTCATCCCGACGCAGGAGGGACCTTAGCCCCTATTGATTTCTATTTTCGCTGGCAAACTCCTACTCACCTTTGACTAAGTTCCTTCGCTACACTCAGGAT
>CAZGCG010000449.1:1357-2872 GCA_964524205.1 uncultured Sphingobacterium sp.
AGTAATTTATTCAGATTGGTTTGAACGGCAGGAGCATAAGATACCACAGGTCCTTTTCCGCAGGCAAGGTCGCCCTGAGTGATCTTATTGATCATCGGGGTTTGGGTATCATGTGTCACATCGGTAATGATCGCGATATTCGGTTTGATCCGGTGAGCGATCATTTCAGCTCCGCGTAGTCCGATTTCCTCCTGCACAGAGTTTACAATATAAAGTCCGAAAGGTAATTTCTTTTTGTTCTCTTTGAGCAATCGGGCAACCTCGGCAATCATAAACCCGCCGGCACGGTTATCTAGTGCCCTGCCCACATAATAGCGGTCATTCAAGACCATGAATTCGTCTTCGTAGGTAATTACACAACCTACGTGTATTCCTAATTCTTCGACCTCTTCTTTGGTGGTGCATCCGCAATCCAGGAAAATATTTTTCAAGGTAGGGGCTTCTTCCTTTTCACCACTACGGGTATGGATAGCAGGCCAGCCAAATAATGCCTTGACAATTCCTTTATCGGTGTGAATATTAACCCGCTTTGACGGTGCGATCTGATGGTCAGATCCACCGTTCTTGATCACGTAGATTAATCCGTCTTTGGTGATATAATTAACGAACCAGGAGATCTCATCGGCATGAGCCTCAATTACTACCTTGAATTCGGCTTTAGGGTTAATTACCGCCACTGCGGTACCATAATTATCGACCATATACTCATCAGTATAGGGTTTGATATAATCCAGCCACATTCTTTGACCTTCCCACTCAAAGCCAGTAGGTGAAGGATTATTGATGTATTTTTCAAAAAAATCCAGTGATTTTTTAGTCACTACCGGGATATGTTTCTGCTCTTTTTTCTTTGCCATTATTTCTGTTCTTTCTTGGATTTTAATTTATAGCCAACCGGCTCTATGCTGTTTTTACTGATTTCAATTTTATTCAATAAAGAGCGGTAAACGTGATTGATCTTATCATCCAGCTCTTTAACCTTTTTGTATAGATCCTGATTTTGCAGGAGGATCTGCCTGTAATATACAAATGCACGCATAATTTCGATATTAATTTTAACCGCTTTGGGCGATCTTAATACTGAGGATAACATTGCAACCCCCTGCTCTGTAAATGCCATTGGGTTAATGCTGGAATGTTTTAGGTTCTTTAACCGGTCACAATTTGTGACCAGTTGCTCTTTTTCTTCATTTGTAAGTACAAACCTGCCTGTCCGGCAGGCAGGCATAAAATCTGGAGGAAACCTATCTTCATTTCTTTTTATCTGTTGCTTTAGCTTTTTGGTTTCAGTCTCGTAGAGTGATGCCAGATCCGTGTCGATCATTACCTTAAAACCTCTTAATTCAAAAATTAAGTTCTCAAATTGGCGGGTTTGAAGAATGTCGTTCATTGTTTCTGATTCTTAAAACAAGTTTTTTCCATGATCACGAAATCATGTCCATCCTTATGATAGGCTTTATCGGTTTCTGTAAAACCAAATTTAGCATAAAAACCTGAAGCATTTTTGCGTGCATT
>CAZGCG010000450.1:0-2866 GCA_964524205.1 uncultured Sphingobacterium sp.
AAAATGTTTCATAACTGCCCAGGGATGCAATTGCGCCAAAGACAATCACTGTTAAACCTGCGGCAGGGCCACTAACGCTAAGCTGAGATCCACTGATAGATGCTACTACGATACCACCAATTACACCAGTTAATATGCCGGCAAATAAAGGTGCACCTGAAGCAAGTGCAATTCCCAGACATAAAGGCAATGCAACCAGGAATACAACAATACTGGCAGGCAGATCTTTTTTAATAGTGCTTGCAGTGAAGTACTGACTAAAATTAAATATTGAATTTTTCTTTTCCATTAAAGCTTATTTAGAGGTATTGAATTTTATTGTTCTTTTTTATTAGCTGCCCGGTATTTACAGACAGAATCATTTTCGATTAAACCCTTATTAAATTGACAGTATCTACACTAGAGAGCCTGATGTTCTGCTTCTTCATTAAAGTGCTCTAAATCAAACATCTCCTCGAAAAATTCAACATCACCTGTGCTTATATCATACATGCCTCCGATAATTCCGATCTCCTGATTTTGAAGAAGCTCCCGGATAATATCGCTTCCATTGATTATGCTTTCAATTTGTTTGTGAACATTGTTATGTAATACATTATTCAAAAAAACCTGATTAGAGCCATTACGATCGCTGAGGGTTTCCTTTTCAGCTTCAATTGCAGGATTAATATGTTTCAATAATACTTCAAGGTTACCCATTTGAACATTATTACAGGCTGCGGTTACTGCCCCGCAATTGGTGTGTCCAAGTACCACTATTAGCTTACTTCCCAATACTTTACAGGTATATTCCAGACTTGCAATGGCTTCCGGACTTGCGACATTACCTGCAAGGCGAATGCTAAAAATATCACCAAGGCCCTGATCAAATATCAGTTCTGTGGCTAAGCGTGAATCACTGCAATTCAAAACTGCAGCGAAAGGCCATTGCCCTGTAGCTGTTTCCATGATGATTTGCTGATTATCCCGGTTATAGCTCAGATTTTTACAAAAGCGTCTATTCCCATCCTTTAAAAACTCCAGTGCTAAACGCGGTGTGAGTAATTCTCTTGATTGTTCTTTATGATGTCTCATTCGTTAAATTGCTGTATATGAATTAATTGATAATTAAATTCCCGCCAGAAAAAAGCGGAATTACGGATTTTTAACGCTGTAATAAGACAATTGAAAAAAATCAAGAGAGTTATTCCATTTTTCTGAATAAATGAAAATTGCCGGAATCAATTAATAATTGAACAGGAAATTAATGATCTTCAAAAAAAGGAATTGTAATGAAGCGTTAAATCAGATTTAACAGTTAGGAGGAGGTGTGGGAACAGATGGGAAAAATGGTTCTATTAAAAACTGACTCCTTGCACTGTATTTTTTCAATGCAACAGTAGTTTGAGGGCTGGATAGGTTAAATTTGAATATACCACTTAACCATTCCCCTTTATTTAATGATTCTTTAGCCTGATCAACGCCTTTTGATGCATTTGTTTCGATCTCAAGCTGCATAATTACAGCATTGACAATTCTGTTATCAATATGGTCGGCGATTAAAGGTGCGATGGATATCACCATCTTTGCGAAAAAGATGAATAAAAAGACGAAACTGAATAGTTTTTTAGCGAATTCCCTCTTCATCCAACTAAACCCTCAGAATTATATGCTTTCAATATCACTTTGCAAAGCTAACACAAACTATTACCAATGTACTAAAAATCAGAAAATTTATGAAATCGTTACATAAAGTCAACACCCGAAAAAACAAATCAGATACCAAGTTCAAACTGGGCTAAAACGCCCCACTTATTTCCGGGATGTTTGAGGGCGTAATTACCATCAGTAGCCATGTAATTCAGGTTGAGCTGCATCTTAACCCTGTGCTTATTCAAATATTTTGTCGCACCCAATTCGAGTATATTTTTTTTGTCTTCATGAGCCAGTATTTTAACTGAGGGAGTCAGGCGTGAATACCTGAACGCAAACTCAATATTAGACGGAAAGACATAGGAAGCCTGATGGTTAATCCCGCTTCCTGTAAAAGCATATCTAAGGCTACCGGATGTATTAAAGGTTAGTGGATTATCAACATGCCTTTTAATATATTCTATTGAATACGCCCAGCCTCTGTATTTCCCAATTGCATCAATCATCCAGGTAGCCATATCTACAGGATTGTAAAGTTCCTTTCCAAGCTGCCCACCTGTCCTGTTTGTCTTCTTATTCATGCTATAACCTGCCGCAATAGAAATTTTTGGCTTAGGTTCACGCTCCAGATCACCCTCAGAATAATCACCATCACCGGTAAATGTACCTAGGGGTAATAATTCTACACGGCCGGTATAGGCAAGACCATTATCAGTTGAATTTACACTTCTTCCTTCTCCTGTTGTGATTGCACCTTTTAAATGATAATCCATTTCCCCGATCTTATTATGATAATAAGCTTTGAGTCCGAAATCACGGTCAATAGTCAAGGCGCCATTCACTATAGAACGGTCTGCAAACTGCAGCTGGCCTGATGAGTTTACCCTTTGTCTGTTTCCCGGCAGTTTATTCTGCCCAAATCCTATGTAAAACTTTGGTGTAAAATGGTAAAAGATGATAGCATCTCTAACAATATTGGCAATACCTGTGTTATCAACATCCTGATCGCCCCGGGTAAATGCAAGTTGTACACTGTAGGTTAACTTAGGGTTCATGATAAAGCCATCGACACGCATTCTTAATCTTCGAACACGTGCTTCATATTCGTTAAAACTGAGATTTGAACCCGAAGTAGTAAAAGCTCCGATTCTGTTCTGCATCCTGAAACGAAAATTAATATAGAATGATGAATCAGGTGATTTATATTGTAATCCTTTAAAATTATTGATCATTG
>CAZGCG010000451.1:0-2848 GCA_964524205.1 uncultured Sphingobacterium sp.
CAGCCAATCCCTCCTTCCAAAGCAATGATCACTGTTCCGTTATTTGAAAGGCATACAAGAATGGTACATCAGCAAAGGGAACAATCTATCAGGCAATATCCATTGGGAAGTCTGGTAGCTGGAAATAAGAAAGATGTTGTAATCTCAAATATGATTTTCAATTCCAAAAATCAACTCAGAGTTGCAATTTATGGCTGGCATAAACCTGATGGAAAAGCCATTCAACCTCTTCATAACGGGCATACCACTGACCATGTGGATTACAGCCACGGCATACGACTGATTCAGAATAAGTTATTGATTAATGGAAAGAAATCTACCCTGAAGGCCGTTCTTGGATCAGAAACATTACATCCGCTGCTAAGCGATGAAGGAGTAATTAGTAAGGCGTATTACCCTGTTGAGTAGCTGTTTTCTGTTGTCAGTTATCTGTTATCTGTAATTGATTAAAAATGTCAAATGATCTACTATTGACCCCGATTCAATTCTCAACTGTCAACTGTCAACTGTCAATTATCAACTACTTTCCGAATTTCATCTTCAACTGCTCCAAATGATCATTTGTGATTGGTTTAGCTTCTTCCTTAGGTTTTTGGGAAGTACTTTGTTCGGGTCTAGGGGCGGCCACTGCAGTCTGCCGCTCTGTTCTTAACTGTTCCTTTTTTGCATTAAAACGGTTCCATATTTTTTCGAGGCAACGCTTGGTGTACAATGGAAAGTCACCATTCAGCATCCAGTTATAATAACTAGGTTCTGATTGAAATACATCTTCAACAGGACGGCCTTTATGCTTTCCAAAATTAATTACCTCCACCCCATCTTCATTATAAACCATTCTGGCAGCGAAATCTACAGGTTTGTTCAGATTTGTGAATGCATGAAGTGCTTCAATATTATTTTGAACCGGTTTTGAAACTACGCCCTTTTTATCCTCCCAGCTCTGATTTTCATAACGCTCGATCTGGGCTTTCAGAACTTCATAAGTAGCTTTTATATCCGCTTCGGCTGAATGAGCATTTTCAATATCCTTACCACAATAGAACTGATAAGCGGCCTTTAAAGTACGCTGCTCCATCTGATGAAAGATATTCTGGACATCTACAAAATGCCTGTTTTCAATGTCAAAATCAATGCCGGCACGTAAAAACTCCTCCATTAATACCGGAATATCAAAGCGGTTAGAATTGTATCCTGCGAGATCGCAATCATCCAGAAAACGGGCCAGTTCCTCACCAGCCTGCTTAAATGTACGCTCATGACGGATATCCTCATCATAAATGCCATGAATCAGTGATGACTCAAGGGGTATAGGTATTCCCGGATTGATACGCAGGGTTTTTACATCTTCTGTTCCATCAGGCATAGCCTTCAGAATGGAAATTTCAACAATACGGTCGGAAGCAACATTTACGCCGGTCGTTTCAAGATCAAAAAAGGCAAGCGGACGTTTGAGGTTTAATTTCATGTGTTTAACTAAAGATTATGATGCCTGCCAGAATACCCAGAACCATTATCAGGTACATCAGAATCTCTGTAGTAGCAAAGCGCTTATATTTCTTCCAGAATGTATAATCGCCTTTTTCTGTGCTCATAAATAGGTCTGGGATTATTATTTCTCAAAATTACTGATAAAAACAGATAATCAATGAAAGAATTGAGTCTATGGTTTGACACTTCCTGCCCTTGTAAAGTATTTATAATACCAGGGATCTTTTAAATCACTGATTATTACCCCTTTCGATGTAGAAGCATGAACAAATTTATTGTTATGAAGATAAACCCCAACATGGCTGAATTTTTGACCATCGAAATCAAAGAAAACCAGATCGCCCTCCTCCAGATCCTGCTCATATTTTCGCTTCACTTTATCTGCCATTGTACGGGCTGTCCGGGGTAGATCTTTGTCATAAATCTCTTTCTCAAGCAGGAAAGCAAATCCGGAGCAATCCACACCCTTTTTATCCATTCCACCCGAACGGTGAGGCACTCCTATCCAGCTATCAATAAAACGGTATAGTTTCTCATTATCAAGCTCCTTTTCTTTTACATTCAGGAGGGATGCATAACGCTCCTTTATACTTCCTGAAGATATCGCTTTTGATTTCGAGGCATCGGTAATGATCTTTTTGCTTTTACAGGAAGTGACAAACAGAGTAATTAATATAAGTCCGAGGAGAAATGTTTTACCTGATGATTTTTGCATAATCTAATTTCTTCCTACTGAATTTATAATCAAATAAAACGTTTTGCACAGCTGTGGATAATAAAAAACTAATCCAGTACTGGCACCTGCTTTTTATGTACTGAACAGGTTTAAATTTATATCAAAGCAGCACAGGCTTGTGGCGCATACCGCAATAGAATTACCTCTGAGCAGATAATTTAGTATACAAATTATCAAAAACCACAGGACAAATCTCAAAAGACATCCTTTAATAATGCGATTTACCAGTCTACTACTGAACCATCAAGTGGATTATATGTTTCGGGATTTTTCCAATCATGGCCTATTTTATCTGCCATTAAGGCTTCATCCAATTCAATTCCTAATCCCGGTCCCTTTGGAACCAGAACAGTACCATCCTTTTGTAATTTAAAAGGATTTTTAAGATATCCCTCGCCTAATGAAACTTGTTCCTGTACCAAAAAATTAGGAATGCTTGCAGCTAATTGCAAGCCTACAGCTAAAGATATAGGTCCCATGGGATTATGAGGTGCAATTGGAACATAATAAGCCTCTGCCATGCCTGCTATAATCCTACCCTCAGTAATGCCTCCTGCATGACAAAGATCTGGCTGAATAATACTTGCAGCTCCCTTTTCAAGTATTTCCCGGAAACCCCATTTT
>CAZGCG010000452.1:0-2840 GCA_964524205.1 uncultured Sphingobacterium sp.
TTTGCATATTCATAAGATCTATATTCATGCTTGAGGCAAGGGGAATTCAGAAATCATACGGTAACTTACAGATATTAAAGGGTGTTGATCTGGATATTAAAAAGGCTGAAATTGTAACTATTATTGGGGCATCGGGTGCTGGTAAAAGCACCTTACTTCATATTATTGGAACCCTCGACAAACCCGATAAAGGGACTCTTCTGTTAAACAATACTGACATTAACTCTCTGTCTTCAAAGAAACTGAGCGCCTTTAGAAATGAGCAAATTGGTTTTATCTTCCAGTTTCACCATTTGCTGCCAGAGTTTACCGCATTAGAAAATATTTGTATACCTGCATTTATTGCCAAAAAGGGCAAAAGAGAAGCTGAAAAAAGGGCATTAGAGCTTCTTGATCTTCTTGGTTTAAGAGAAAGGGCAAATCATAAACCTAATGAACTTTCAGGTGGTGAGCAGCAGCGGGTAGCTGTTGCCAGAGCCATGGTAAATAGTCCGGCGATTATTCTTGCAGATGAACCAACAGGAAATCTTGATTCTGCCAATGCAGAAAGTTTACATCGCCTGTTTTTAGACCTGCGGGATAGCTTGCAACAGACCTTTGTAATCGTTACCCATAATGAAAATCTGGCCGAAATGGCAGACCGGAAGGTGTTGATGAAAGACGGTATGATAATCAATTATTAAGATGGCGATTCTGATTACAGCAGCTTCCTTCGCTGTAGCATATAAACTGGAGCGATTCCTCAATGAACCTGAAGTCTATTTTGCCGAGCAAATTGAAATGCCTGCAATTCCTGGCAAAAAATTCATTCGCATACCCAATGCTTTATCACCAATCTTTACAAGTGAAATGTTAAAGATTTGCCTTGATAATCAAATAGTTAAGATTTTTCCTTTGAAGAGATCAGAGATTGAAGAGTTATCTAAGGCAAATCAGCTCTTTAGCGAATATGGAATTAGTATCATAATACCGTCAGATGAAGAGATTCTGTAATCAGAATTAAACGATTTGAATACCGATTGGTCTAATATTTGTATTCTCATGAATTGTTAATTGTTTGCGATGGATTATCTGAGAGTGGGAATTACCTGACAATGAGAAACCTGGTATTTTTACCTGGGGAATGAGTTATGGAAGTATCGATTTTGATTTCATAAATTTGAATATGCTTAAATATAAGGATCTCGATAAGCGCATAAAGGCTTTTGTATTTGAATTAGACGATGTAATTTATCCTGAGAAAGATTATCTGCTGCAGGTCTATTATCTTTTTGCCAATTTTATTGAGTTTACTGAAGGCTTTCCAACTGCTCAGGATCTTACTGCATTTTTTAAAACAGCTTATACTCATCATGGAGATGAAGGGATTTTTGACAGGGCAAAAGAAGCTTTTGGTATAGAGGAGAAATATCGGGATAATTTTGAAAGACTGTATTCTACAGCAATATTACCATTGAAATTGTTATTATTTTCAGGGATTCTGGAATTGATGCAGGAAATTGTTGTAGACAGAAAACATTTGTTTTTGGTGACGAACGGAAAGCCTGAAATACAGTTGAATAAGATCAGACAGATCGAATGGAATGGCCTGGAAAAATATTTGAGAGTTTATTATGCATCAGAGATAAACCTGAAACCAAATCCTGACGTATTATCGTATATATTAAAAGATCATCAGTTAACAAGAAAAGATATCATGGTCATTGGAGCAACAGAAACTGATCAGGAATTTGCGATATCTTCTGGTGTTGATTATTTAGCTGTTGATGAATTTCTTTAAATTGGATTTAAATTTGGACTACCAATTCTAAACTATATATAAACTAACCCAAAAAAATGTTGAATACAATGAATTTAAGATCAATAAATAAACTTTTAATATTCTCATTGAGTTTATTAATACTTGCTTCTTCCTGTAAAAAAGATCCAAAAGCCAGTGTTACACCAACACCTACCACGCCACCCGTTGTTGTGGCTTCAAGATCAGATCTTACCAAGGACTCTATCTACCTCTATGCAAAGGAAACCTATTACTGGAATGAAGGTATGCCTACTTATGCCGTTTTTAATCCCAGGGGGTTTGGAAGCAATGAGGCAGTATTAAATGCTATAATAGCTTTACCGGGAACAAATAAACCTACAGATAAGTATTCATTTCTGGATGATGGAGCAGTATCAAGTTCACTGAGTGGTGTAAGCGGGGATTTTGGCTTTTCTGTTTTTTATAATGCTTCTCCTTCAAGTGATCTCAGAATCAAATATGTTTCTCCAAATTCTCCGGCTGCAGCTAAAGATTTAAAGAGAGGGTATAGGATTACAAAGTTAAATGGTAGAACTGATTTGAGTTCAGCTGTGAGTTCAAATATTGACTTTGTGGGTTCTGCGGTATTTGGTTCTGCTGGGTCAGTTTCCATGACTGTTTTAAAACCGGATGGAAGTTCTGAGGATGTAACTATTAATCGTGCATCTTATTCTAACAATCCTATATTTCTGACTAAAATACTCAACGCTGGATCTAAAAAAGTAGGATATATTGTTTACAATAGTTTCACCACTAACTCCAGAGATGCACTTACTACCGAGATTGGTAAATTTCAGGCGGCTGGTGCTACTGAGCTGATTGTTGATCTTCGTTATAACGGAGGTGGATCAGTTGCTACTGCTGATGTATTTACGAATCTGGTTGCTCCTGCAGCATTTACCGGACAGGTAATGTATACAACTTTTTGGACAAAAACTATGCAAGATGGGAATGCTAAGATTTTATCAAACCAGCCGCTTCTTGATGCTCAGGGTAAATTACAAAACTTCACAGGTGGTGTAAATGGGGTATATGCTAC
>CAZGCG010000453.1:0-2835 GCA_964524205.1 uncultured Sphingobacterium sp.
GGAAATATTTCTCTCATTAAATAATATCAGCAATGAAAATCACAATTAAAAAAGCCCTGATTATCATAATTCCAATAGTCATTGTAATGCTTGCAGTTATCCGCCTCAAAAGCAATAAGGAAAAGACTCAAAAGGGAGTTTATCAATATAATAGGGAGCAGGTAATCTATGTTCAGACGGATACTGTAAGATTTGAAAAGGTCAGTTCAACTTTTAATTATACGGGTTCATTTGAGCCTATAAAAGAGAGTCGAATCAGTTCTGAATTACAGGGGAAGATCAATCAGATTATGGTTGCGGAAGGTAATTTTGTTAAAAAAGGGCAAGCCATTATTCAATTGGATAATTCTCTGTTAAAGCTGTCTTTGCAGTCTGTCCTTGTACAAAAGGAAGGGCTCGAAGTGGATGTAAAGCGATTTGGAATCCTTGTTAAAGCCGAGGCCATTCAGGGAGTACAGCTTGAAAAAGCAGAATTGGGTTTAAGATCTGCAAAGCTGCAGATCGCTTCACTTCAGGAGCAAATAAATAAATCGACGATCAGGGCACCTTTTTCCGGTATTGTAACGGCCAAACTGACTGAAGTAGGGGCATTTGCTTCACCGGGTATCCCATTAATGCAGATCTCAGACATTTCTACTCTGAAGTTTATTGTCAATGTTCCTGAAGCGGATTTAAATCGATTTCGTTTGAATCAGACCTATTCTGTTAGTTCAGATGCCTACCCTGATCTTGATTTTTCAGCAAAAGTTGCCATGATTGGAAGTAAAGCCAATACAGGAAACAGCTTTCCGGTGCAATTGATAGTCAATAATACATCAGATTTAAAGATAAAATCAGGCATGTTTGGTAAAGTAAATCTGAAAAACCCTGTAGCTGAGCAGGGAATCTTTGTCCCTTCATCTGCATTATCGGGTACTTCTGATCAGCCTCAAATATACCTGATCAGGAATGGTAAGGCGGTTTTGCAAAAAGTTATGATAGGGGCTAAAGTGAAGAATACGAGCAAGGTCTCCTCTGGTTTAAATCCGGGTGATGTTATTATCACAGGGGGTATGATCAATCTGTTTGATGGTGCTAATGTACAGGTACGATAAAATCGCTGAATCATGAATATTACAGAAATTTCAATCAAACGACCTTCGCTGATCATTGTTTTATTCAGTGTGTTTGCTCTCTTAGGCTTCATTGGATATAAGAATCTAAGCTATGAGCTCATGCCTGATTTTAACCAGCCGGTTGTAGTTATAAAAACTGGCTATCCAGGTGCTGAGCCTGAGGAGGTTGAGACCTCAGTTTCAAGAAAAATCGAAGATGCACTTTCCAATGTTGAAGGTGTAGATTATCTGGTAACCAAATCACTGCCAAATGCATCTGTGATCATTGCTAATCTGAAATATGGAACCGATCTGGATAAAACCATGCAGGATGCACAACGCTATATTGATAATATTAGAAAGGATCTTCCGGAAGATATTTTAAGTCCGGTAATGAGCAAGGTTTCGCCAAACGACCTTCCAATTATGTCAATTAGTGCCAGCAGTAAAATGCCTGGCGCGGAGTTCTATCAGAAAATGAAGGATGAGTATCTGCCTCAAATTCAGCAAATTAAAGGTGTTGCAGAGATCACGATTCTCGGTGGTGAAGAACGGGAGATTCAGGTGAAGGTAGATGTTGATAAACTCAAATTTTATAAAATTTCATTATCTCAGGTTGTTGAAGCCATAAATCGTTCAGGAATTGACTTGCCTTCAGGCAAAGTACAAACTGATAAAGAATCGAGCTCGGTGAGATTAAGCGGAAAGTTTAATTCTCCTGAGGATATTAAAAACGTTCAACTTGCGATGCCATTGCCTGGTAGTCCGGTTTATGTAAAGGATGTTGCTGAAGTAACAGATGGCTTGAAGGAGGCAGGATCTATTAACCGTTATAATGGACAAAATGGAATCGGACTTCTGTTAAAGAAGCAGGGGGATGCAAACGCAGTGGATGTTTCAAAACTAGTTCGGGAGAAATTCAAGTTTATCGAGAAACAGAATGAAGCTCAGGGAATTAGTTTTATCATTGCTTCCGATAGTACGGACAATACTATAGCAGCTGTTGATTCAGTGATTTTTGACCTGATTCTTGCGGTAATTTTGGTTTCAGTGGTCATGCTTTTATTCCTTCGCAGTTTCAGAAATTCATTGATTGTTCTGGTGGCAATTCCAACTTCTCTGATCACCGCATTTGCTGTGATGTGGTTATTGGGATACACACTCAATCTGATGACTTTACTGGCCATGTCATTGATTATTGGTATTCTGGTCGATGATGCTACGGTAGTGCTGGAAAATATCCAAAGGCATCTGAATATGGGTAAAGAAAAGCGTAAGGCATCGATGGATGGAAGGATGGAGATCGGTTTTTCGGCATTATCAATAACTCTGGTCGATGTAGTGGTGTTCTTACCAATTCTTTTTTTGCAGGTCTTTGTAGCCGATATGCTCAAGCAGTTTTCAGTTGTTGTTATCACCTCAACACTTACAAGTTTACTGGTAGGATTCACACTGACACCCTGGTTGGCCTCTAGAATTGGTGTTAAGGAGGATCTCAAACCAAGCAATTTCTTTAATCGTTTTTTACTTTGGTTCGAGCGCCAGCTGGAAAGTTTTACCAATTGGTACGGAAGAGCACTTGAACGGATATTAAGCCACAAATTAATTTTTGTCGGAATTGTACTCCTGTTATTTGCAATGACTTTAGGAATCATGAAGCAGGGTATTATTGGAAAAGAACTTATCTCTACAGGTGATCAGGGTAAATTCAGAATGAATCTGGAATTTGATAAATCAACGG
>CAZGCG010000454.1:0-1234 GCA_964524205.1 uncultured Sphingobacterium sp.
CTTCTGTTTCAACAAGATAAGAAGCCGAGAACTTTTTAGGAAACTGCCTTCCGGGTAAAGGTCTTAAAATACGGTATTCAGGAATGCCTGAAATTTGTGGTAGTTTAAGAACGGTTCTGATCTTCTTTTTCAGATCCTCCCCTGCTGGTGATCCCCTTTGGGATTTAAAGTTTTGAGAATACTCCCGGGTATAATTTGTCAACGTTCGGGGATTGCTTTCTCCAACCTGTCCATTAGGTGTACAGGATAACAGGTCAATTTCTTCAAGCCTCAGTTCAGGTTCTGATTTTGCATCTGAAATCTTAGTTACTTTATTGAACCAGGAATACATCGCCTCACGGTTATGTTTCGAAAAACCGTGGTACTCTGGTCCGGCAAAAAAATGAATATTCTGCTCAGCACCAAGCAATTTGTAAATCTTTTTAAGCTCTTTAACCGCATGATCTGTTCCCCGTACATCAAAAAAATCTTTTTCCTGGCCCATTAAAATAACCGGCTTCGGAGCCATGGCGGCTATAAAATCAAGATGGTCGAGACCGAGGTTTATTGCACCCGGAGGACATTGCTCAATATCAGCAGGAAGCTCATTCTTCAGATTTGTTTCAAAACCTACCACAAAACAACTTGGAGCCGCCATAGTCAGGCGCGATTCAACCCCGCAAAACCAGGTAGCCTGAGTACCTCCTCCTGAATTTCCGGTAACCCCAATATGTTTGGGATCAACCTCAGGTCTGCTTAGCAGATAATCCACACAACGAATGCAGTCCCAGGTAAACCAGGAACTCAAATGCTCCCCATTCAGCAACATTTGCTTACCGGTATAATTATGTTCAGGCACTCCAATTCCATGAAGTGGTTTTAAGTCTTTGCTCAACATCTGCACCCTTTCCCCCTGTCCAATTGGATCGAAGATCAATACCACATAGCCCTGCCGGGCAAGTCCCTGGGCAAATGACTGATAAATGGGGGTGGCTTTCGCAGGGTCACCGTGTCCGCAGGTACCGATCACAGCAGGTAAGGGGCGGTTTTGCCCCTTTGGAAGATATAAATTAGCCGTAACCGGGAAACCGGGGCGGCTGTCGAAAATCACTTTCTCAATTTTATAAGTATCGCGCTCAATTGTTCCTGTTGTACGTGAATTCAATGGGGTCTTATCTGGCCAAGGACCAAAACATTGGGCAATCTTAGCACGCACATCCTTTACATAAGCTTCGGCATCCTGTTTAGTTTTCAG
>CAZGCG010000454.1:1334-2824 GCA_964524205.1 uncultured Sphingobacterium sp.
AAGATTCTACCTATGCGACATTTTCATTGCCCGAACTTGTGCCCTGTATTGAAAAGGTGTTTTATCAGTAATCAGCTTAAAATGCCTGTTAAAATTGGAGACATTCATAAAGCCGCTTTCATAGGCAATAACGGCCATACTATAAGTAGACTCAGAAAGCAATTTACAGGCATGGCTTACCCGGATTTCGAGCAGGAAAGACGAATAACGTTTCTTTGTTCTCGACTTGAAATAGCGGCAGAAAGAATTCGGACTCATATGCACGACATCAGCAATTTCCTGTAATGTGATCTGCCTCAGAAAATTATTCATAGTATAATTATAAATCCTGTTTAAGCGCTCATCGTCCGATTTGTTGAAAGCATTTTTAAACATGAACTGAGATAAGGCTTCCTTCTCTCTTGAAGAAGCTATCAGATGCAATAGCTGAATTAATAGAATTACCTTCTCGGTATTCCGCGCATACCTTATGGAATGCAGAATGCGCTTCGCCGATAGCAGGGTGTCACCAGTGATTTCTAAGCCATGTCCTGCCTTCCTCAATAAATCAGCAATCGCGGTATTTTCGGGCAAATTCAGAAAAGAACTTAGTATATCCGGCAAAAAATGAACGACAATAGCCTCTGTATCCGGATTTTCTATACTCAGGTCACCCTGAGTCCTAAACATATGGGGCAGGTTTGAACCAATTAGCATTAATTCGTCTTCTTTGAAATTATCAATCCGATCACCTATGAACCGCGTACCAGAGCCCTTAATGATATAAATGATCTCAATCTCCCTATGATAATGCCATTGCTTATAGAAATTCCATCCAATCTCCAGTTTAACGCTGAAAGATTCCTGGCTGCTAAGTGGTATGGCGAGTAGGTGCGGATCCATTAATACTAAAATAGCATATTAAATATCAATTTTACTAATATTTGGTTAAGATAGTATCAAAAATTGCTAATTATAAGCTAAGTATCATAGAAGATTCAGTATAGATTTGCTGACATAATTCAATAATCATATGAAATCATTAAGTCTGATCCTTAATTTAAACGAGGTAGGAATGCAGGATCTGGAAATTGTTGGCGGCAAAAACGCCTCTCTGGGTGAAATGATCCAAAACCTTTCAAAACTGGGTATAGCCATACCAGGGGGCTTTATTATTACTGTTAAAGCTTACCGGGATTTTATCAGTTATAATAAACTCGATAAGATAATTCCGGAGCTTATTGCAGAAATGAAAAAGGATGATATAGAATCCCTCGGACTGACAGGAAAAAAAATCAGAACTTTGATTGAGAACGGTTCTTTCCCTGATGAATTATCTCAACAGATTGCACATGCTTATCAGGCACTTTCTGATCATCACGGGCAATTTAATGTCGATGTTGCTGTACGTTCTTCGGCCACAGCAGAAGACCTGCCGGATGCTTCATTCGCTGGCCAGCAGGAAACATATCTCAATATTTGTGGTCAGGCGGCATTACTTGTTGCAATTC
>CAZGCG010000455.1:0-2815 GCA_964524205.1 uncultured Sphingobacterium sp.
CTCAACCACACTGGATCGTAGAAATGATGCTGACCAAAAAAGAACCATTCAATGCAGAGCGACTACTTTTAACGACAGGAATTACCAACCATTATATGGAGTCAAACTGGGAAGGCAGTAAATACTCACCGGTCGGGCGCCGCATCGAAACCCCTTTCCTGAATATGACTTATCGTCCAACGCGGGGAGCTCAATTTAATAAAGGTGAGCGACCACCGGCAAGACCGTATATTCGGGGGTTTGACCAGTAAGATAAGCTGAAAGGGGAAAGCTAAAAGCTTAAAGCCTAAGGTTGGTGAGATATAACAAATGAATTAATCAATAGATGAAAAGAAGAGACCTGATAAAGACATTAACACTTCTTCCCTTAGCCGGAAGTTTCCCAATAGATTCCATTTTTGCTACTCCTGTGGGTGGAAATAATGTGCCTTTTAATTTACCATCGGCCGCCACAGGCTTGTCGACGGCGATGCAAAATAAACCAATGCCTGATCTGCATCGCAAAGCATTTGTGATGGACGGTCATACCCATGTAATGACCCGCGAGTTGCTGATGGGTACAGATATCGGCCAGAGATATACGGATGGGAATGTCGATCTGCCAAGGGCTAAAGAAGGTGGTATTGATGCGATGTTCTTTTCAGTATATACTCCAGAACACTATTATCCGGGAAGATTTGAAGTAAAAAACACCTTCCGTGTGGTGAACCTGGCATTGGACCAGATCAAAAAGAATCATTCACAGATCGAACTTGCACTTAATGCCAGCGATATCCAGCGCATTAATAAGAAGGGTAAAATGGCTGCTTTCCTCGATCTTGAAGGTCCATGGGATATGGATGGAGATATAAACCTGCTCCGGGCCTTGCATCGCTTAGGACTAAGATCGATACAGCTTCCGGCACATAATACAACCAATGCATTTATTGACACCTGTAATGATGTTAGTCGCTGGGGTGGAATTAACGACCTGGGAAGAAAGATCATCCGGGAAATGAATGAGCTTGGGATGGTTATCAATATCGCCCATGCCTCTAATGATGCGATCCTGCAAAGTGTTGAAGCCAGTAAGCATCCTCTGATTTACAGTCACGGAGGTTTTTACGGCATCGTACCCCATCCACGTTGTATAACCGATGAAGCAGCAAAAGCTCTCGCAGCAAAAGGCGGAGTCATTGGTATCCATTTCGGTAGCCTCTTTAACAATCCTATTTACTGGAAATGGCAGCAAGGGCAGAAAAAATCCAATGAAACCAAACCCGGTACTGTTCAGGCTGCTCCTTTGAAGACCATTGAAGAAGTAGACAAGGAAGTGCTTAAAGAAGTACCATTGAGTTTCAGAGGAACCATACCTGAAGAGTACTGGATGCATGTAGATCAATTGGCTAAAGTGATTGACTATGGTGTACAACTAGTCGGCGAAGATCATATGGCCCTTGGTTCTGATTTGGATGGCGGACCTGAATTGCCACGCGAAATTAAAGACATCAGCGATTTTCCACAGATTACCATGGCGTTGCAAAGGCTGGGATATAGTGAGATGAGGATCAGGAAGATTCTGGGCTTGAACTGGCTGAGGGTGATTAAGGAGGTGACGGGGAGTTAGGTACCCGATAGCTATCGGGTGAGTAAATGAGCAAATTGAAAAATCTGCTCAAGTGTCGATTTGTCAATGTGAGGAAATAATCCGATTCCGGTCTCCGAACCGGAATCTCCTTTTTTATTGAAATTGATTTGTCATCATGGCGAAAGCCATGACCTTATTGTATTACTTGCAAATTTGGCAAAAGCCACCGCCTCAGACTCTTAATACTAATTTCCAATTTGGCGAAAGCCACGACCTCATACTCATAATATCGACTTGTCATCAGATAGCTATCAAATCTGGAAAGCCGGAACCCGAACTGCCTTTTTAGAAACCAAAGATTAGCCTCTGCTTAAAGCTTAGAAGCTATTGCGCATTTCATTTCCCCGTTGTATTGATTATTTTATAAATATCATGCCGTCTGTCCTGTAAGTTTCTAACTGCTCCAAAACTATGAAGCTCTTTCAATAAATCGACGTCCACATCCGCGATCAGCGTCATCTCAGCATTTGGAGTAGCTTCAGCTTTAATCCCATTACTTGGGAAAGAAAAATCAGAAGGAGTAAATACTGCTGATTGAGCATACTGGATATCCATGTTATGTACTTTCGGAAGATTGCCTACACTTCCGGCAATGGCTACATAACATTCATTTTCAATAGCACGGGCCTGGGCGCAGCTGCGTACCCGGGTGTATCCATTTTGGGTATCCGTCATAAAAGGCACAAACAAGATTTGCATACCCTGATCGGCTAATAAACGCGGTAGCTCCGGGAACTCCACATCATAACATATCAGGATTCCGATTTTTCCGCAATCGGTATCATAGGCAGTCAGCGTATCCCCTCCTGCCATACCCCATGCACTTTTTTCGGCCGGGGTGAGGTGAATCTTCTGGTACATCTCATAAGAACCATCCCGGCGACAAAGAAATCCTACATTCTTCAGGACTCCATCTTCCAGATAGGGCATGCTTCCGGTAATAATATTTATGTTATAGCTGATGGCATATTCCAAAAACTTATCGCGCAAAGGAATGGTGCTCTTGGCAATCTCCCTCATTGCTTCTGCCCCGCTTAAATGATTATAGGCGGTCATCAAAGGCGCATTAAACAGTTCCGGGAACATAATAAAGTCGCTTTGATAATCACTCACTACATCCACAAAAAACTCGATCTGCTCACATAAGGATTCCATATTAGGGAAAGGCCTCATTTGCCATTGGACTAA
>CAZGCG010000456.1:0-2813 GCA_964524205.1 uncultured Sphingobacterium sp.
AGGAACTGAGCGATCATATAAGTCGACATAATGAGTATTCCGGCAAATGAATAAGGTTCTACAAACTTCCTGAAGGCAAGGGCAGAATCAGAGATCACAAAGAATATGGCCCCAAAACAGATCAATCTGAAGCTTAATAAATTTACCCTTCGATAGCGGTAAGCTGCAAGAATTGCCATGATAGATATCACGAAAATATAAGCCAGAACAGGAATTTTAAAGTCGTTCAGATAATCCCTGATCCATGAATAATAGCTCATGGAAAACACTCCCATCAGGAAGAGCATCAGATGTCCGTAATACTTTGATTCCTGAGGATTGTTCTTAAAATCACGAAAAAATGCCGAGGAGTATACAATATGTGCTAATAAAAAGGAGACTAAACCATATAAAAAAAGATAGACATCAGATCCTGCGTACAAAAGCAATACATCGCCTGTTAATGAAAAAATAAGTCCGGCAAAAACCAGTCTGTTAAATCCGGCCTTCATATTACTTTCCCTGTACAAATAGTAAGCAAGTGATAAACATATCAATGGCTTGATTAAAATGCTGTACCCCTCAAAAAAAGCAGATTGAACCATTAGATTCAGAATCATAATCAGCAAAAAAATAAGCGAGAAGCTTCTGTGACGTTTAAACATGTGTATTCCGTTTAAGGTGATTAAACCAGACAAATGAAAGCAATACTACAATAGTGTTAATAATAATCAGATTTGTAAAAAAATCGCTGTCGTAGAAAGTGAGTGGAACCAAAATCCAAAATAAAATCCTGATATTTTCAAACCAGCCAGACCAGTTCCGCTGTTCCATTAAAACACCACAGGAAGTAAGACTTAAAATTGACAGCAGACTACAGGCTATCAGTTGTAAAGTACTTAGTTGTGAATTGATAAAAATAAGCAGGCTCGAGAGGCTTAAGGTGAATAAAAATGTAATTAGAATATATGTTTTGAATCGTTTATCGTATTCAGGGCTGTATTTTACATAGGTACTTATCTCAATTTCTTTGGGATACTGCATTCCGCCCATGTAATCAGGAAACCAACCGGGAGTATTGATGAAAATTTTAACTTTATCGATATAACTGCTGGCATTTTTAGAACTTGAATAAAGGTCGGCCCAATAATGAAAATTTGCCCAAACCGGATTCCAGCTTGCCAGAGGTTTGGTAATGCCATAAACTACTTCCTCTTCTTCATCCTGAAATGTTCCAAACATTCTATCCCAGATTATTAAAGTACCTGCATGGTTCTTATCAATGTATTTCGGATTTGAACCATGATGAACCCTGTGATGGGAAGGGGTATTTAAAAACCATTCCAGCGGACCCATTCTGCCAATTGCCCGGGTATGTATCCAGAACTGATAAATGGTATTAAATGCACTAACAGTGAGGAACATGATCGGTTCAAAGCCGGCAAAGGCAAGCGGCAGGTAAAAAATCCAGGCAAAACCCGACTGGAACCATGATTGCCGTAAAGCCACCGTTAAATTATACTCTTCAGACTGGTGGTGAACAATATGGGCTGCCCATAAAGCGTTTATCTGATGGCTTTTACGATGGAACCAATAATAGAAAAAGTCAACGCCTAAAAAAAGCAAAATCCAGGTTAATAAAGTATTGGGAAATGTATAGAATCTCCAATGCTCATAGATGAATAAATAGCCGAAAAAAGTAATTGTTTTAAGAAATATCCCAACTAATTGAGATCCTATACCCTGACTCAAATTAGAGAGAGAGTCATTTAGTCTGTAGTAATCAAGCTTTTTGTACAGAGCATAGCCAAGCTCTACTGCGATCAGAAAAAAAAATACGGGAATAGAAAGGGCGATATAGTCAACTTTCATCCATTTATTTATTGTTTTTTAATGGTGATGAAGCGATCATGATTTAATAATCATCTCCCTGTGGGTTTTGGAAAAATCATGATGGTTTCATTATGACAATTTAGTATTTAATCATGAAACAAAAAATTAGATAGAATATTGTTTATTTAACAGCAGGCTGTCTATATTAGCGGCCCGATCCGTTTACTGGATTCAATAGATTAAAATCAAAAATAACATGAAGAGATACTTAATACTGTTTGCGGTTGCAACTCTATCAACTTACAGTACAGCACAGACCAAACCTGCCGCTGCACCAATTTTTAAAACACAACTGGATTCAGCGAGTTATGCCTTTGGCGCAAGCATTGCTAATGACCTGAAAAACAGAGGAGTAAATAATTTGAATTACACTTTGGTTTCCAAAGCGATGAGTGATGTCTTCTCTGGCGGAAATGTCATTTTCAGCCCCGAGAAATCACAGGAGGTAATCTATGGTCTTTTGAATGCTCTTGAAAAGAAGAAATTTGAAGGTGCTATAGCCGAAGCAAATAAATATTTAAGTGATAATAAGCAGAAACCGGGGATCACAACTCTTCCAAGTGGTTTACAATTTGAAGTCCTGACTCCTGGTGCTGGTGCTAAACCGGTTTCAACCGATGAAGTAACCGTTCATTACAAAGGAACCCTGACAAACGGTCAACAGTTTGATAGTTCTTACGACCGTGGAGAACCCACTTCTTTTGCATTGAATCAGGTTATTCCAGGCTGGACAGAAGGATTACAGCAAATGTCTGTTGGTTCAAAATATCGTTTTTTCATTCCTTATTCACTTGCTTATGGTGAGCGTGGCGCGGGTAAGGATATCCCACCATACAGCACACTGATTTTTGAAGTAGAATTGATTAAGATCGGGAAGTAGGACTATCAATTGACAGTTGACAATTGACACCCGATATCTATTGGATTGAAAATGCCAAAAC
>CAZGCG010000457.1:0-2810 GCA_964524205.1 uncultured Sphingobacterium sp.
CGGCATCAGTTTATTTTTTAGCGCCTTCAGTTTATACCTCATTTTCAAATCAATCCAATAATCACCAATACTTAAAATCCAATTTATGGAAAAGCAACAATCAGCGGAAACGCTTCGGAAACGCAAATTCTTAATGGTATTACCATTACTAGTGCTGCCATTTATGACTATGGCCTTCTGGGCTTTAGGAGGTGGAACCTCAACGGAGAAACCTTTTAAAGCAGACGGAAAAATGGGTTTCAATACAGATCTTCCGCAGCCAAAATTCGATATCGCTGAGAAACTGGATAAGTTCAGTATATATGAAGCTTCTGCAAGGGAGGCGGAAAAAGATCACCCTGGAGGCGAAACTTATAATTCGTTAATGTCAGCCTCCCCCGAAACATACGTTGATCCCAATGAGCAGAAGATTAATGAAAAACTTGCTTTACTGAATACAGAGATTAACAGGCAAGGTTCTTCTTCGGCTCCCAGCTATTCCTCGCCTAAAGCTCGAAATCATGTTAGTACAGCGATGACTGCCGATGTAAGTCGGCTTGAAGATCTCATGCAGAATTTACAGAGCGGAAATCCCGACGACCCGGGAATGGTTCAGGTAAATGCTATTCTGGAAAAGATCCTTGATATCCAGCATCCGGGACGAACCAGAGAAAAATTAACGCAGAAATCTTCAAATCCAGTAAAAGGAGTTTTTGCTGTGCAAGTCTTGGGTGAAAAGGAAGGTGAACCTGCTTCATTTCCTCCACCAAGTGCTATCGACAATAACCATGCATTAAACTTCTCCAGTGCCATCGAAGCCGTTATCCATCAAGATCAGGATATTGTATCTGGTTCAGTAGTAAAAATCCGGCTATCAGACAGCATTAGCGTCAACGGCGCTCTAATCCCTAAGAACGAGTTTGTTTATGGTATTGCCGAAGTTGACGAAGAGCGGCTAAAAATCACCATAGCCAGCATGAGATATAAGAATTCAATACTGCCAGTCTCACTGTCTGCCTATGATCTGGATGGATTGGAAGGACTATATATTCCAGGAGCCATTATCCGGGATGCATCCAAAAAAGGAGTTGATGATGCTATTCAAAGTTTGCAGATCATGACAATGGATCCATCCGTTTCTGCTCAGGTTGCTGGCGCCGGCATTCAAGCCGCCAAAGGGCTATTTGGAAAAAAAGTAAGGCAGGTAAGAGTAAAAGTAAAGGCAGGATATAAACTCCTTCTTAGAGATAACAAATTACGAAACTAATATTAGTGCTATGAGAACTTTAATAATCAATATACTGCTATATGTACTACCTATAACAGTTTTAGCGCAGGGAAAGGCTAACTATAGTGTATCGACCCTTCAGCTTTCTAACCAAGCTACGGAATCCACAAGTCTTAATAAAATCTGCACTCAAATAGTTAAACACCGGAATTTTCAAGCTATCAGGAGAGATAAAAGTGGCAGGATGACTGGCAAACTCGGGCGAATCGCAATATCAGCGGACACGATCTTTTACCGAATAAAAATTAAGAACAAATCCAATATCAACTATGATATAGACTTCATCCGGTTCTATGTTAGAGACAAAAAAACTGCGAAGCGGACAGTTACTCAGGAACTGGAAGTATATCCGATCTATTCTCACGGTTTGGACGATGATACCATTGAAGGTCAAAGTTCTACCCAATATGTATTTGCGTTAAATAAGGTCCCCCTTTCTGAAGACAAAGCACTATTCATCGAATTGTACGAGAAAGACGGAAGCAGACATATGTATTTAAAAGCCGAAGGAACTGATTTGGAAAACGCGCGGCTTATTAAATAATTAATTATGGTACTCTCACCGGAAAAATCAGAAGAAGTTGTCGCTTTCCTTCGAAACGAAGTTGCTTCAGGAAAACGATGGGTTGTATTTGAAGAAGGTACTGTCATTAGCAATACTAATAACCTTCGCTGTTTTAAAAAGGAATTAGACGCCGGACAGTACGCTCATGATAATACTTCCACCTACGACCTAATTGTCAAAGATTCTTTAAAAAATGCCCTCAGATCAATTTATCAAACCTTAATTAATCGAAAGTTTATGAACACACAAAATCTGGAATTTTTACAATCCAATTTAAAGTATTTTGGATTCGGAGACAAGCTTAACGAAGCTTTAGAAAAGAACATCAGGGATGAGAAGAATGAGTTTCAGCTCAAAATAGAAATCCCTCATTTCAATAACAAAATGGACTATACCCTCTATTTTAAAAAATCGGACTCTACAGATATGTATTTCTTCAACCGGTATGATGCTTCCTTACAGAACGGCAAGCCGGAGATGGACAAAAACCAATGCTTCTATATAAATAAAGGCAGCGGAGTCACCGCAAAGGAGGCTTTCAATCTATTGGAAGGCCGATCTGTACACAAGGAATTAGTCAATAAAGACGGCGAGAAGTACAACGCGTGGTTGAAACTTGACTTTGAAAACTTCGATGAAAGGGGAAATTCAAAATTAAAGCAGTTTACTGATCAGTATGGCTATGACCTCGAAAAGAACCTTGCAGCGTATCCTATCAAAGAACTGAGTGACGATGAACAAAAAAAACAGCTGATAAGTTCATTACAAAAAGGGAATGTGCAGCAAGTCACTATAGAGAAGGATGGTAACCAAGCGAAACATTATATTGAGGCTGTGCCGCAATATAAGAACATCAATGTTTATGACCAGAAAATGCAGGTCATTAGGCGGCAAAGTGTACAAAAAACGGATATTAGCAACGGGCAATCTGCATCGAATAACCTTAAGCCGGGTAAGGACCAGAAGCAAAAAGTTGAT
>CAZGCG010000458.1:0-2805 GCA_964524205.1 uncultured Sphingobacterium sp.
TTCCATTCTTTTTCTGTGGGCAGATATCCGAGCCAGCCATTCGTATAGCCATAGAAAAATGTAAAGGGAAAGGGTGAGCGATCGCGGATTTCATTTGAGATCTCACAAAATAATTCAACCGGCAGACTCCAAATAGCCACGTCTTCATTGATCTTCAGGAACCTTGCCGGTAGCAGCACCATATGGTCTCCATTCGCTGAAGTCTGGGTGTATCTTGCTAAATCCTTGGGCCAGCTTAAATTGGGCTTTCTTGGGGTTTCTATGATCAGTGATCCTGTAAATAACTTAACATCAGAGCGTCCGGAAACGATTTCTTTATTTGCTGAAAGGATCTTGTCGCCTAAGAGTACCTTGAACTGACTCAAATGTCCTGCTTTTGGATTGGGATAAACACTATAAATAGGTGCCAGATTACCCGCTGCGCCATTGATGAAGAGGAGCGGGACACCTAATTTTTGTTCTACATATTCAGATACGATTCCGGGAGCATCACCACTGATCTCAGTTTGAGCAGGGCCAAGCACTGTTCCATGGATAGCATAATTGGCTATTAAAGCAAGCGGACTTCCATCTTCTTTATCCAGGCGTATTAAACCAATTTTACGGTCCACAGCGCCTTCCGGATTTAATCCTAAAGAAGCTTTACCATTTTCATCAATCGCCCGGCGGTTGATATTTGCCTGAGAAAAACCCCAGCCAACACCAAGTTTTGCTTTAACCAGTTTGCTTCTGGCTTCTGTAATACCTTTTATCAGTGAGCGCTCAACCAGGGATGTATAGGCGGTATCTACATCATGCTTATAGCGATCCCCCATAAATACCTCCGGAAGGCCGGGGACTCCAACTTCCGGTGCAGAATGGGTATGGGTTAATGTCCACCAAAAATTCTCGGGATCAATACCAAGGTCTTTTTGAAGAATAGCTGCAACATGGTCATATTCAGAAGGTGACATCACACAAATGTCTGTAGAAACCAGAAAGAATTGCTTCACTCCATCATCCATCGCGACGATCCGATGGTAAATGCGGTCATTGACACCTGTTGATTTCCGCGCAGCATAACCCAGTAACATTTTGGGTTCATCAGGTGTTATATCAACCTTAACAACAGAGGCTTTAAATACTTTATCAGACTGTTGTCCATAACCTTCCCTGGCAGCTATAATTACAAGGCCTAAGAGCACAAGTTTCAATCCTTTCATTGACATGCTTTTATGATTTTTTGTTTACAAGCGGTTTTATTATTTAAAATTTGCGTAAAAATGCCAGTAGGTCTGCCATTTCCTGTTTGTTGATCTTTTTCTCTAAGCCTGAAGGCATTGCAGAAATTTCCATGCTTTTTATTTCCTTAATATCCTGACGATTGATCGTTTTTTCAAGTTTTCCATTGTTTTTAAGTGTGATAGCGACATCTGTTTCGCTTGAGATAATTCCCTGATGGGATTCTCCATTTTTTAATTCCACATTCCAGAGATCATAACCACTGGATATTGAAATATTGGGATCAAGGATATTGGCCATGATGATTTCGGCAGTCCAGTTATGAATGGTGCCCAGATCAGGACCAAGTTCAACCCCCATTTTTCCTCTTACCTGGTGACAAATAGCACAGTTCTGTACATAAACAGTCTGGCCTTTTGTAGCATCTCCCTTAAGCTCAAGGGCTTCCTGATAGGCCTTATTTACCTTTTTACCTTCTTCTTCATTTTTGGTAAAGAGGGTTCTGGCTCTGTTACGCAGCTTATCATCTTTATTTTGCATGAGCTGAACACTTCTTCCGAAAGAAACACTGCTGGCCTGAACCTGATTTTTTTCAATCGCGCTTAAAAGCAGATTGATCCTTTCATCATTCCCCAGAAATGTTCCGATGGCTGCATCCCTTATTTCAGGTGTAAGAACAGCCCATTTCTGCAAAACATAATCACTAACCGCAGTTCCCGGAATTTTGCTCAGGGTTTTTAAAGCAGCCAGCTGAACGACCGGTTGTTCCTGCGGAACAATTAAATTCTTTAATAAAGTACTATATGGTGCAGGCTCAGTCAATGCGAGGAAATTGATGGCTTCAGTCCTTTTTTTATCTGTGAGGCTGCGGTCGGCCATGATTAGCAAGGATTTGTCAATTGCAGTTTTAGTTTCCGGACTGCTGGTTAATCCAATTACTCTCAACATATCAAGTGACCCTTTTCGTACCTCATCAGATGGGTGGCTGAAAAATGTATTGATCAATAAGTCCTGATCTTCTTTAAAGGCATTGATAGATTCGGGAGATTTTGATTTCAGGGATTCCATACCGATGGCAAGTCCTTCAAGTATAGCTCCCTGCGATTGATTTTGCTTTCCCGAGCCATTAGATATGGATTTTTGAAGAAGCTTCTTTATTGCATTTTGGTCGCCACCATTGGCAGTCATCGTAGCCAGTCGCTGAACCAATAATGAATAGGCAGGAACATCGGATTGGTATTTATTGAGTACTTCCTTTAAAATTGATTCTGTTTGTGAAGAAGATGCAGTTAAAGCAGCGATCTGAACCCATTTATCACTAATGTCCTGAAATAATAGTTTATTTCTGACAGCCGCTGATTCCTTTGAATTATCATATCCCAGGGTTAATAATAATTGCAGCCTGACTTTGAGGTCATTATCATTTTGCATGGACAGGAGTGCTTTTAGCAGTTGAGGGGACTCCTGCAAATGAAGTTCGGCAAGTTTGATTGCATTGCTGCGGATGCCTGCTTCATTATCTTTTAGGGCCTGTTCAATCAAGGCCGGGCTTAATTCAGCGAGTCCTTCGAGTGTCCAGAGTGC
>CAZGCG010000459.1:0-2789 GCA_964524205.1 uncultured Sphingobacterium sp.
CAGAGCGAATGCAGATAGTTTAGCATTGTATCAAACTCAAAATCTGATCATTCAAAAACTATCCAATCACATTTATGAACATATTTCATTTTTAAAAACAAATGATTTTGGGACAGTTGGCTGCAATGGAATGATTGTAGTTAATGAAAATGAAGCCGTTATTTTTGATACCCCTTCAAATGATCAGGGCTCTGAAGAACTGATTGCTTATGTTACGAAAACTCTAAACTGCGAAATAAAAGCAATTATCCCGACTCATTTTCATAATGACTGTGTGGGAGGCCTGGAAAAATTCAATGAATCTAATATCCCGGCATATGCCTCGGCTAAGACCATTGAACTACTGAACAGAAACGGAACAAAATTCTCAAAACCTATAAACTCATTTGACGATAAATTCAGTATTAAGATTGGGCACAAAAAAGTGTATGCAGCATACTTTGGTGAAGGACATACCAGAGACAATATCATTGGGTATTTTCCTGATGACAATGCAATTTTTGGGGGATGCCTGATAAAGGAAAGCGGAGCTTCTAAGGGTTTTTTGGGCGATGCAAATATCAATACATGGTCTGAAACCGTACGTAAAATTAAACAAACCTATCCTGGAGCAAAGATTGTAATTCCGGGACACGGAAAATGGGGCGGCACTGAATTATTTGATTATACCATAAAACTTTTCGATTTAACTAATATACCTTGAGATTGTTTATGTAATCTATTGCGTTTATTTCCGGGGTAAAATAAAATTCAGCGAATAATGTTTGGCAAACCGGCTTCGTACATACTGTTATGATAAAAAAAACATCCTGGATTTTGATCGTGACCATGGCTATTGTTATCGGACTTTACCCGGGTATATACTTCCTGATACCCAGAGAATTTGGCCTGTTATCTTCAAAAAAACCTGAACTATTAAGCAACATATTTTGGAACATTGGTTTCTATACCCACATAATTTTAGGAGGCCTTGCTCTACTTATTGGCTGGATCCAATTCAGTTCAAAAATCAGGGTAGGGAATATTTTGCTGCATAAAAAGGTTGGCAAGCTTTACCTGATAGCAGTTTTTCTAAGTTCGATTGCAGGAATTTATATCGGGTTTTATGCTACCGGTGGAATCTTAAGCTCCCTGGGCTTTATTTCTTTGGGTATTATCTGGTTCTACACCACTCTGATGGCTTATTTGCATATCCGAAACAAACAGATTGAACAACATCAAAAAATGATGATCTATAGCTATGCGGCATGCTTTGCTGCCGTAACTTTAAGAATCTGGCTTCCGATTTTAACGATGATTTTTGGCGATTTTAATAAAGCTTATGTGATTGTAGCCTGGTTGTGCTGGGTTCCAAATATATTGGTTGCGAAACTAATTACAAGGAGGATAGTCTGAATTAGGATTTATTTGATTAGTAGGATTATTATGAAAAAGCAGAATCACCTTAATCACAGAAATCAAAATAATCATAGTTCAGATAATGGGCGGTTAAATTGTCTGAACCGTGATTTGGGTGATTAATATGATTATTATGAAAAATCACAATTACCTTAATCAGGGAAATCACAAAAATCATAGTTCAGACAATGGGTGGATAAAGGTGTCTGAACTGAGATTTATGTGATTAGGATGATCATGAAAAAATCCTATTAATCATCTTAATCCTACCAATCCTATTCCAGACAAATGGATCTGAATTAGACTTAAATGTTAGATAGAGATTATCCAAATATATTCGACCATAGCAGGATCAAAACCGCATCATCTAATTCTTTACTAAGCAAATGGACCTATTCAATACCCTTCCAGATAAAAATAAAAATTACTTGCCCAAAGATGGAACAGTAAATTACCATGGTAAAGTACTTAATCAAAAAGAGGCTGATTATTATCTAAAAACCCTGTTGGATTCAATTGAATGGCGGAATGATGAGGCTATTATCTTTGGCAAAAGAATCGTCACTAAACGAAAAGTTGCCTGGTATGGAGACAAGTCCTATGAATATACCTACTCCAACACCACAAAATCAGCCTTGCCATGGACAAAAGAACTCCTTGAACTTAAATTGCTGATCGAGCAGCACACGAGGGAAACGTTTAATTCCTGCTTATTGAACCTGTACCATAATGGTGAAGAAGGCATGGCCTGGCATAGTGACGCTGAAAAAGATTTGAAAAAGGATGGAGCAATCGCTTCTTTAAGCTTCGGTGCAGAACGAAAGTTTGCCTTCAAACACAAAGAAAGCAAAGAAACAATCAGCTTAGTTTTAGAGCATGGCAGTTTACTGGTAATGAAGGAAAATACACAATCCCATTGGCTGCACAGGCTCCCTCCTACCAAATTAATCAGCAGGCCCAGAGTAAACCTTACGTTCAGGACTATTGAAAGATAGCTGAAATTATCAACCCCTGAGATTTTTTGAAAAGCATTTCGAACAGCTTAAAATGTTATTAGCAGCTGGTTCGTAAACTCAAAGTCAATTCTCATATCCCTTAGTGAATCCACACGGAAACTCATATATATTTAATCCTGATATCAATAGTTTCCGGTATCATAAAAATAATATCACGCACACAACACCTGTATTTTAAAACCAGATAGCATGGAATTACTTCCCATCGAAAATATCCAAATCAACCACCAAAAAATAAAGCAAATTGACACGACTGTGAAGTCAATTTACAGACTGATTATTTATAGTCGCTATCATTTAGACGATGATCTCCTGGACATTTATTTAGAAGGTGTAAATAATCTGAAAGACCTGTTAAGCATTAAAAATGCTCAA
>CAZGCG010000460.1:0-2788 GCA_964524205.1 uncultured Sphingobacterium sp.
TTTTTCAAACTGCCAGTTGAAACTATTGAAAGTAAATTCGGTGAGATCCCAAACAAAATTTCAATGCCCTCAGTACCAGGAATTGATTTTGCGACTATCAAATTGTTAATACAACCTGCTATTGCAATCGCTTTACTGGGTAGTATTGAATCTTTACTTTCAGCAGTTGTAGCCGATGGAATGATTGGCGGAAGACACCGTTCAAACATGGAATTGGTCGCTCAGGGAGCATCAAATATCTTTTCAGGATTATTCGGAGGTATTCCTGTTACCGGGGCAATAGCCAGAACTGCAACCAATATTAAAAATGGAGGAAGAACACCCATTGCAGGGATTGTACATGCACTGGTATTATTATTAATTATGCTCCTGCTTGCTCCGGTTGCTAAACTTATTCCTCTATCCTGTCTCGCAGGAATACTTGTTGTTGTTGCCTGGCATATGGGTGAATGGCATCACTTCTTTTCGATGATGAAAAGCAACCGTATGGATGTGCTGGTACTGCTTACTTCATTTTTTCTGACTGTTTTCTTCGACCTGATTATTGCAATAGAAATAGGGATGATATTATCCAGTTTTATTTTCATGAAACGGATGAGTGAAGCAACTTCAATAAAAACAGCAGGAAATCTACTTGAACCCAAAGCTGAAAACGAAGGAACACTGTTTGAAGAAGAACTTACAGGAATACCAAAAAATGTGCTGATCTATGAAATCAATGGGCCACTTTTCTTTGGTGCATCTCAAAAATTTCAGGAAGTAATAACAGATCTGAATAAGCAACCTGAAATTTTAATTCTTAGAATGAGGAATGTTCCTTTTATTGACGCGACAGGCATTAACCGCCTCAAAGAGATGTGCAAACAGCTCCTTGCAAAAGGGACTAAAATTATTATTTCAGAAGCCAATCATGAGGTCAGACATGAACTGTTAAAAGCACAATTGTATGTAATTATTGACAAGCATAATGTGGTGTTGAGCATACATGACGCATTAATTAGGTCTAAAGAAATGAGTTTATTAAAAAAAATAAGCCAATAAATATTGTTAAGCTATAAGTATTTACCCAAAAAATGAACTTAACTGATTGAATTCCTTTATAAAAATTATTTGGTATATTTAATAAACAATAAAAATAAAAGGTTATGAAAGCAAACATGGGTAACACCGACAAAATCATCAGAATTCTGGCAGCAATTATAATCGGAGTTCTATATTTCATGCAATTAATATCAGGAACGCTCGCAATTGTGCTTTTAATTGTCGCGGGAGCATTTATTATAACTAGTTTCATGAGTTTTTGCCCATTGTATCTGCCTTTTGGACTATCCACTGTTCAAAAAGAGAAAAAATAGATTATTAATAAATGAATTCCGGCTCAGATTGTCATGAAGGCAAATCTGATTGGCATGTTTTGCCTGATTTTGTAAAGGACAGATAATTTAACCCTATCTGGCCAGTTTTAACTCCGAAAAGAACTTTTAGTCAAAAAATTGAAACAAAATATATCCCATAACGAATAAACCCATAAAAAAACAGCAAATACAAGGTATTTAATTTATGAGCAGTAATCAGCATTTTTTAAGACTATGGGAAGAGGGACGAACCAGATTTTCAAAACTACTATTTGAAATTAAAGAAGAAGACCTGAAAAAAACTCTGGCCCCGGCACCCAACTCTGCCGGGTTCATCATAAGACATATTGCAGATGTAGAACTTTTATTTGCTAAAAATGTCTTTAAAACAGAAGGCATTCAGGTACATGCCCAAACCATAATTGACCAGAGGGACACAGGTGAGTGGACCGACCTCAAAGATCTGCTTGAATACAATCAAAAAGCCTACGAAGGATTAAAAACAGCCATTTCAATTCAGAATGACGAGGCATGGGAAGATCCGATTAACACAAAAGAATTTGGTACCAAGACCAAATCAGAGGCTCTTGGCCGTATCATTACGCATACTGCATACCATGCGGGACAATTGGCCATTATTTTAAAGTATGGGCATTAAATTTCCCCAAAACATTCTTAATTTGCCGGAACACTCAATTAAGCATTAAGAATTTCACAATTATTTCAGACCCTGATTAATGAATCCCAAGCAAATCTATGTCACCAAGATGTCGGGTGAGAAGGCCCTGTTTGATGAAGAAAAACTTAGAAATTCATTAAAACGTTCAAAGGCAGAAGATGATGTCATTGATAAGGTGATAGAAAAAGTTAAGACGGAACTTAGGGACTCCATTTCGACGAAAGAAATTTACCGCATGGCTTTTGCCCAGCTCCGTAAGAATGCTTCCCACTCGGCAGCCCGGTATAAACTCAAACAATCCATCCTTGAATTAGGGCCAACCGGCTTTCCGTTTGAAGATTATATCAGTGAATTATTGAAATTCAAAAATTACCATACAGAGGTAGGAAATATAGTGGATGGGCATTGTGTTAGCCATGAGATAGACATAATTGCCAAGCGGGATAATCGGCATATCTTACTGGAATGTAAATTTCATAGCGATCAACGTCGTTTTTGCGATGTAAAAGTGCCCCTTTACATCCATTCGAGATTCATGGATGTTGAACAGGAATTAAAAAAGAAAACAGGAAGTAAGGACACCATATTCATAGGTGGTTTAGTGACCAATACCCGGTTTTCAAGTGATGCACTTAAGTACGGTATTTGTATGGGAATGTATCTGTTAAGTTGGGATTATCCGGCAGGAAAAAGTTTAAAATCCCTGATTGACCAATCAGGTTTACACCCTTTAACCAGCCTGCTCACCTTAAGT
>CAZGCG010000461.1:0-2780 GCA_964524205.1 uncultured Sphingobacterium sp.
TTGCTGCCAGAAGCAGAGCCAGGGCAATAAGCCCCTTGTAATTTTTTAAATAGTCTGCTAGTAATTTCATATGGCATCAAAATTAAAAAAGGGAATAGTGCTTTTGCCATATTCCCCTTCTTTTTACAATCATATTAAGATCAGACAGTCATGATATCTTTTTCCTTGGCCTCCATCAGTCGGTCAATTCTTACAATACATGAATCTGTTAATTTTTGAACATCACCTTCACCTGTTTTAATTTCATCATCTGATACCCCCTCAGATTTTGAGCGTTTGATCTTTTCATTCGCATCTTTGCGGATATTTCTAACGGCAATACGACCCTTTTCAGCCTCTTCTTTCACTTTTTTGACAAGGTCTCTACGGCGCTCTTCAGTTAATGGCGGAACGTTTAAGCGGATCACCACCCCGTCATTCTGAGGGTTTAGCCCGATATTTGCCTCCATAATTGCTCTTTCTATCGGGAACAGCATTGTTTTTTCCCATGGTTGTACAACTAAGGTACGTGCATCAGGAGTATTCACAGTACCGATCTGGTTCAAAGCAGTTGGAGTTCCATAATAGTCCACAAATATCCCGTCAAGCATGGAAGGCATTGCTTTACCAGCGCGAATTTTTACCAGTTCATTATCACAAAACTCAATGGCTTTTTCCATATGAGCTTTTGCATCATCCAGTTGTTTCTTAATTAGCTCGTTCATAATATATCTGTTCGATCTGTAAAATTAATTAAATTCCTGTTATTCTCAGGTATTTAAGCTTTACCCAATCTCTGATTTCTTAGCCTTTCACTAATGTACCAATAGGTTCACCATCCACCAGACGCATTAAATTACCCGGTTTATTCATATCAAAAACAATGATTGGCAGGTTATTTTCCTGACAAAGGGTGAACGCGGTCATATCCATAACATTCAGATTCTTTTTGTAAACCTCATCGAATGTTATTTCATCGTATCTGATTGCATCCGGTTCCTTCAATGGGTCAGCAGTATAAATTCCATCTACCCGGGTGCCCTTCATTACAACATCTGCATTGATCTCAACCGCTCTCAGAGAAGCTGCGGTATCAGTTGTAAAATATGGATTACCTGTTCCTGCACCAAAGATCACGATCCTGCCTTTTTCAAGGTGGCGGACTGCACGGCGACGAATAAAGGGTTCGCAGATCTGCTCCATTTTAATAGCAGTAAGTAAACGGGTTTTTACACCGGTTTTTTCAAGTGCATCCTGTAAAGCCATGCTATTAATCACAGTAGCAAGCATACCCATGTAATCTGCCTGCACACGATCCATGCCTGCTTTTTCAGCGCTCAGGCCACGATAAATATTGCCGCCTCCAATTACCAATGCAATCTCTATCCCTTTAGCATGCACAGCGTGAATATCTTTTGCATATTGAGCAACACGGTCAATGTCAATACCATATTGTTTCTCGCCCATCAATGCTTCACCGCTTAATTTTAAAAGGATACGTTTGTACTTCATGGAGATATTTTTTTAAAGTTATTAAAATATTTTAGTTGAGCTGACCTGAAAAGTAGGTGCTGTGATGTTTTAGTTCTTTGTTTATCACGATAATATCGGCTCTGTATCCCTTTTTAATCAGACCTTTATTATTGTCACCCATTAAGCGGGCAGGATAGGTTGAGGCCATCCTTAATGCCTCATCCAGGGGAATACCAACTTTTAGTACACAGTTTTCAATTGCTTTGAGCATGCTCAGGCATGAACCTGAAAGAGTTCCGTCGGGCATGGTATACCTGTCGCCTTTAAATACGTGCTGATAAGCACCTTCATTGGTTTCGGTAACAGCGTCTGTAATCAGAAATAACCGATCGCCAAGTTCACGTTTAGCCAGTTCGATCATTGGAAAGCTCACGTGAACACCATCAGCCACTATACTGGTATAAGGTTTTAGTTTAAAAATTGCAGGTACAAGTCCGGCTGCCCGATGATGAATTGGAGGCATAGCATTGTAAAGATGGGTTGCAGCCTGTATCGGATTGTTTAAAAATGATAAAGCTTCCTCATAAGTTGCATCACTATGTCCAGCTGAAATAATGATATTGTTTGAATGGAGGAAATCTATCAATTCCTGATCCTGAAGTTCAGGTGCGATGGTCATAATTTTCAGCTCACCTTCAGCACGATCAACCCAGGATTTGATTTCAGCCAGAGTTCCCTTCTTGATATAATTTTCAGGATGGGCACCTTTACGTTTTACGCTCAGATAAGGTCCTTCAAGATGCAGGCCCAGAAAATTACCTTTTGCTCTTTTGCGATAAGCTTTAGCTGCATCAATAGCTTTAAGTACTACCTCATCACTATTGGTTGCTGCTGTGGCGAAAAATCCGGTTGTGCCCTGGGCGAGAAGATCTTTTTCCATTTGTTCCAGACCTTCTTCATCCGGTAATGCACCAAATAATTTACCGCCACTGCCATAAATTTGAAGATCAATAAGTCCGGGAGCAATAGTCAAACCTTTAAGGTCTGTTATTTTGAAACCTGCAGGAATCTGTTCAGGATCAGTAATCGAATGGATTTTCCCATTACTTATTAAAAGGGCTTTATTTTCCAGTCTTTCTTCTCCGGTAAAAATGCTGGCATTAATAAGTGCTTGATCCATAGCGTAAAAAAATAAAGGCAAAAAAAATCCTCTCCAATTTGGAGAGGATTAAGAATTAAGCTCCTAACTGAACCCGCTTAAATGCGGTAACGGTGAGGCCTTTTTCTACATCATTTAAAAACTGTGCGACAGTTTTAGAAGAGTCTTT
>CAZGCG010000462.1:0-2767 GCA_964524205.1 uncultured Sphingobacterium sp.
AAGATGAATTATTTTGCTAAAAGGATTATTTATTCTAATATAAATTAAATTTTTAGCAGAATTTTATAATTAAATCATAGTCCCAATTGTCAACTGTCAATTATTTATGGTTAATTGTTCTACTTAAAACGGTCGTTTAGGTCTGGTTTACATTGAATTTTTAGCAGAATTTCACAATGAACTGATAAACCTAATTGTCAACTGTCAATTGTCAATTAATTTTAAGTCTATTTCCTCAAATATCTCCATATAATTCCCCAGCAGATTTTGATGATAATCGTTCAGGATATCCCCAAGGACAAGTATTTCGCTATCATTGAGCGGGTCTTTCCATACCCGCATACAAATTCTGTTTAAGGCATACATGATATTTTGACTCTCGCGATAACTTTCGAGGTAGTTAGACTGGATGAACTTATCAAAGAAAATAAAGAACTGGCTTGTATCCTGAATATTATTCAGTTTAAGAAATCTGTTGATCACTTCCCTGTCCGATTGTCTGAGGTGTGAATAGAAATCCGCGCTTTGAACGTGATTTTCAGTTAACAGTGTACTATCAAGCATCAACTCCAGCGAGATATGGGCTAAAAATGATGGACGAACTACCGAGTTTTTTAGTGCCGGGATAATCGCTTTTTTAATACCTGCGGTGTGTTCTGCAAAGAAATCAGAGTTATGAAAATTACGGTCTACAATCATGTGTCGTCTCCAGCCTTCTAAAATTGAGATTTCGAGATTGCTGCTGAACCGCTCTGCATTTCTTTCCGGATGCAGATTCCAGTCCTTCCTGGCATTTTTTAACAGATCAGGCAAAACTGCACCCAAAACCAGATGCGGGTCTTCGCTGTGCCTGTCAAAGTAAAAATGAGAAAGGAAGTTCATTTTACTACTTTTTTTAATTGGATTTGATTGATTAATTCAAGCTGAATAATAGCTGAAGAACATAAATCTACGAAAATTTTGCCATGCAGAGGTTTATCAATTCTGCTATATTTGCATTCCAAATGATCCATAATAGAAAATGAATTTTGTAGAAGAATTACGCTGGCGGGGAATGCTGCATGATATCATGCCCGGTACTGAAGAAGAACTTAACAAGCAAATGACATCAGGTTATATTGGATTTGATCCTACAGCAGATTCATTACATGTTGGGCATCTAACCCAGATCATGACACTGATACATTTTCAGAGGGCAGGACATAAGCCTTTTGCACTTGTTGGTGGAGCAACCGGAATGGTGGGTGATCCTTCAGGTAAATCGGCTGAGCGTAATCTTCTTTCTGAAGATGTTTTAAATCATAACGTAAAATGTCTTGAGAACCAATTGAAAAAATTTCTTGATTTCAATACCGGTGCTAACAGTGCTGAGATGGTTAATAACTATGATTGGTTTAAGAATTTTACCTTTCTTGATTTTATTCGCGATGTAGGTAAGCATCTGACAGTCAATTATATGATGGCAAAGGATTCAGTCAAGAAGCGGCTTGAGGGTGAAACCGGAATGTCTTTCACTGAGTTTAGTTATCAGCTTGTTCAGGGCTATGATTTTTATTATCTCTGGAAAGAAAAGAACTGCCAGGTACAAATGGGTGGATCTGATCAATGGGGTAATATCGTAACAGGAACTGAATTAATCCGGAGAAAGGCTGCAGGTAATGCCTTTGCAATTACCACTCAGCTGATCAAAAAAGCAGACGGAACCAAGTTTGGTAAAACGGAAAGCGGTGCAGTATGGCTGGATCCTGCAAAGACTTCACCCTATAAATTCTATCAGTTCTGGTTGAATACAACAGATGCGGATGCTAAAAGCTGGATTAGAATTTTTACGCTGAAAACCAGAGAACAGATTGAAGAATTAGAGCGGGAGCATGACCTTGCACCTCATCTCAGAACCCTTCAAAAAGCACTGGCAGAAGAAATTACAATAAGGAGTCATTCTGCAGAGGCACTTGAAACTGCGCTGAAAACCTCCGAATTTTTATTTGGAAACGGCTCTCTGGAATTTATTAATGGCTTGAGTGATGAAGAGGTACTTGATGTTTTTGATGGTCTGCCTCAGTTTGAAATCTCTGCAGAAGAATTTTCTTCGGGTATCAATCTGACAGATCTTTTGGCTGAAAAAACTCAGGTTTTTCCATCCAAAGGAGAAGCGCGTAAAATGATAAGTGGTGGTGGGGTATCTGTCAATAAAGAAAAAGTAACTGACTCTGCACAGGTTTTTACCAGGGAAGATCTGATCAGAGAAAAATTTCTGGTTGCCCAAAAAGGTAAAAAGAATTATTATCTGATCATTGCCAATTGAGACTGCCTGATTCCCTGAAATCCAAATAATTAACCCCAATTATTATCAATAAATTTTGCTGAAACCTGTCAGAGAGTATTATCATGAAAAGCAACATGAATGTGATGCAGAGATAAAAAGATTTGAACGTCAAATCAATATTTATTCTTTTTTGCGTCTTTTTGTGCTCATTGCAGGAATCTTTCTGTTCTATCAGTCGATCAGTTATAATCTGATCTGGCTTTCTTTTCTTTTAGTTTTCTTACTTATTCTCGGCTTCGCATGGCTTGTGGCTAAACAGGTGCGATTTCAAAAGCAAGTGGATTATTACAGGAATTTGAGCATGGTTCATTCCAACGAATTAAACAGCATTGACCGAAAGCAAAATATCTATTCCGAAGGCTCAGTATTTAGCGATGACCTTCATCCTTATTCTTCAGATCTGGATATTTTCGGTAAGGGTTCTCTTTTCGGGATGATTAA
>CAZGCG010000463.1:0-2750 GCA_964524205.1 uncultured Sphingobacterium sp.
CCTATATCATTGAATTCATCTCTATTTTTGCCTTTTTCTCGGATGGGGGATTTACCCAGCATATTATAAAAGAAAGCAGCCAAAATCCGGGATCAGTCGAAAAAATATACGCTAAAGCACAATCAGCCCAGTTGCTGATCAGCGGAACGATGCTGGCTCTTATCCTCTGTATCAGCTACCCTACAAATTCGAAACAGGACTTCTATTATCTATCTATATTTGGCCTGAGCGTGGTGATTAATGCATATTTCGCACCTATGCTGGCCATTTTAATTGCATCAGGGAGAAAAGACCTGATATTTTTTAAAGATGTTGTTCTAAGTGTTACAAGGCTTATGTTTATTCTGCTCGGAATCTACCTGAAGGCCCCCTTTGCTTACTTTATTTACCTTGGTTTTATAAACTGTTTTGTTCTGTTCCTGCTTTTCCTTTATACACGATATCAGGAGAACTATAAATACATTTCAAACTATGAATTAAACATACCCGGTAGTCTTGCCTTTATCAGGCATGGCTTTCTGTTCACTATACTGATGGCCGCAAATGTGATCTATAACAAAATAGACATCATTATGCTGGAGAAAATGATAGGGAGTACAGAAGTCGGCTATTATTCAGGAGCTACAAAATTTATTTATCCCTTTATGTTTATTTCAGGCGCATTTATGACCGCGATCTTTCCTAAACTGGCAAAGCATTCTGAAGAAAAGGATAAATTCAAAATTATCCAAAATCTTGCCCTGTATTATCTTGGAGGGATAGGTGTATTGTTAAGCACTTCACTTTTTTTAGGTGCCGATCTGATCTTTCAATTATTTTTTGGGGATAAATACGATGACTCCATACCCGTGTTTAAAGTATTGGTCTGGTATTTGGCCATTGTATTCGTTTACGGACCGATCAGTAATAGCCTGGTGGCCAAAAACAAGGTCATCTTTCTGGTATACCTGAACCTGATTATGATTATTCTGAATGTGCTGCTGAATTTCTTTCTTATCCCACTTTATGGAGCAAAGGGTGCGGCCATGGCCACTATTATTTGCGAAGTATTGATTCTGGTTTCTGCGGTGGTATATTGGAAAAAAATTGAGACCCGATAGACCGGATGACAAACGTTTTTTGAAGGATGTAGAGGTTCTCGCCTTCGCGAGATCCGATTTTATCGGATGACAAGCGTGGGCGGGATGAAGGAGATTCCAGCTTTCGCGGGAATCGAAACGCGGAACCGTATGATAAATGATTCCAATGTGTTCGTCAAAGTATTTATGATGACATTGGTACGTTCGCTCAATAGCCCCCAGCTTTAGCTGGGGGCTATTGAGTTTGTTCGTTTTCGGGCCAGTCCGAACGGAGTTCATCCGGGCGGGCTTCAGCCCAATATTCAACGATATGTAAGAACTATTACATTGGGCTTTAGCCCAATCCGAAAACCGGATCTGTTCCCGGAACTAAAGCACCGGGCTATTAAGCGATTTCGCGCTCAGTACTTTCTATTTAATCTTTGACAGGTTTCTCCTCGCGTTAATACTTTCTATCCATTCAACAATCCAATTCACTCATCAAAGGACGGAACCATTTGCTAATTTAAGCCTCCTCTCCACAGCCAATTATCAACTAACCTAATTCCACCATTTACTACAATTGTACAATGAAGTACTTTTTCCATTTTCAAATTTGCTCATTTTCAAATTTTCAAATTCGCTAAAACCTATACATCACACCCAGCTTAACCTGATAATTTAGCCTGTCCCAGCCGGTGATAAAATAATCAGGCGGACGGTTATATAGCACATATTGATAATTAAGCGAACGTATCATAGCGCCTTTTGCACTAAAAACTAAATTTTTATAATCCCAGTCGGCCGAAACAACCGCACTCATATCCACAAACTTTTTCCTGTAATCAATTGGGTTATTGTACATCTGATAATAGAAATCGTTATTGTGAAGGTACCGCTCAACCTGAATCCCTATTCTTTTTAATCCTTTAAACCAACTAATATCCAGGGACTGAAGATTACTACCCGGACCTATTCCCGCTCCCAATACCTGCCCCATATGGGTATAGCCCTGCCTGATGTTAGTATTCGTATACCAACCTCCCTTTTCAGGAACGTACGTTTGCTGGAGCTCTGTAAGTTCAAGCGAGGCCTGCATGTACTCCCCAGGACGCTTATTCAAAGGCATAATTTTCCTCAGACCAAGCAAATAAGCTGCAGAACGGTCGGGCTCTCTTAAAAATGCAGCTATACTATGCTTGCCCTGATGTCCGTATTCCCCGTAGATCTCTGCATTTGCTTCCTGGAATACCCAGCGGAAGAACAGGCTGGAATACCTATCTCTAATTGAAGCAGCCTCCTTACTTTCAAAGGGCAAGAGCAATGGAAGAAAATCTGAAGGTCTCTTTCCAGCATCCTGATTATACATCTGAGAGATCTGGCTTGCACCAATAAATAGTCCAGGAACTCCTTTAGGGTTGTAGGTTAAAACAAATCCAGAAAGGAAACGCCAATCATCTCTTTTGGGCACATAAAGAGATTTGCCTTCATAAACCCGATTCTCCTGAGGAGGCAGAATACCGGAATTATCCAATCGTCCGGCAATTAGCTGGGCTTCAAATGAACCTATTGGCGTTTGGACCGGTCGGCTTGTATTCAGGGTAATATGTTTAAAGCCAGGTGCATTATTACTCATCAGCAGGGAGCTCCTTCTTCCCGGCCCCCACCAGAGATTCTCATTCGAAATACCAA
>CAZGCG010000464.1:0-2749 GCA_964524205.1 uncultured Sphingobacterium sp.
AAGGATAATGCATTTGTACCGGTTTTTGTGAAGCTGAAGCATCAGGCAGATCAGTGGATTGATATTGGTGATAGCCTTAAATCGGATGCGGAACTGGCACTTAATGCCTGGTTTTTGATAGATAGTGAAAGTTTTATAAAAGCAAAGCGTTTAGAATGAGAGCAAAAATAATTTTAGGACTGATGGTTCTTTGCTCGGGCTTGATTTTCTCAGCCTGTAAAGGGGAGCATGAAAAGCATGCGGAAGCCGGGAAATACACCTGCCCGATGCATCCTCAGATAATAAAGGATGGCCCCGGTACCTGTCCGATCTGTAAAATGGATTTGGTACCGATAAATTCTGAGGGAGGTAAAAATGAGCTATCCCTGAGTGAAAGCCAGATTCAATTGGCGAACATTAATACTATGATGATTAATCGTACTGACTTCAGTACTTCAAAAGTATTGAATGGTCGTCTGATAGTAAATCCTGAGCAGACCGAAGTTATTTCCAGCCGCTATGCCGGAAGAATTGAGAAGTTGTTTGTGAAAGAAATGGGCCGTTCTGTTAGTAAAGGCCAGCCTATTTTTCAGATCTATAGCGAGGAACTTCAGACCCTGCAGCAAGATTATTTATTGCAATTGAAACAGGTTGCGGCATTTCCGGAGGAGAAGATCTATCAGTCGATGCGGGAGGCTGCAAAAAATAAACTTCGCTTGTTTGGTTATTCTGATGCACAGATCCGGGCGCTGACTACTGCCGGAAAAACAGCCCCATTGCTCACTGTCTATTCATCAGCATCGGGGATTGTCACTGAACTGAATGTTTCTGAAGGACAATATTTATCTGAAGGCAGTCCGGTTTTAAAGCTTGAAAATTTCACACAGCTCTGGCTGGAAATGGATGTTTATCCGAATGAATTGGGAAATATCCGACTGGGCACAAAGGTACAGGCTTCTATAAATGGGGTTAGTGATGAAGAACAGACTCTAACCATAGATTTCATTTCTCCACAGATGGACCCATCCTCACAGATTCTGAAAGTAAGGGCTCCGATTAGAAATCCGGGAAATTTACAGGCAGGAATGCAGGCCACCGTATTTTTACCTCTTGCCGAAATTTCAGATGCCTTGAGTTTGCCATTGGATGCGGTGGTGCGGGATGAAAAGGGGGCACATGTCTGGATCAAAACAGCAAAGAATACCTACTCCCCGAGGATGGTACGTACGGGTGAGGAGGATGCCGAACAGATCATTATCCTTTCAGGCCTTGAAAATGTGAAAGAAGTAGTAGTGAGTGGAGCATATTTGTTATCAAGCGAATTTATTTTGAAAAAGGGTACAGATCCGATGGCGGGACATGATATGAACAAAATGTAGAATTATGGAATTATATATCAAAAATATGGTATGCAACAGGTGTATCACGGCAGTTCAAAATGAGCTCTTAAAACTTGATTTTCATCCCATAGATGTACAAATGGGTATTGTGAAGTTGGAAGAGGAGAAACTTGATGAAGACAAACTGCTGATCCTGAATAATCATTTGAATGCCCTGGGATTTGAGTTATTGGATAAGGGTAAGAGCAGAGTAATTGAACAGATCAAAAATCTAATCATTGAAAAGATCTTTCATTCAGAGTTTCTGGAACAAAAAGTAAACTGGTCAGGGCTTATTTCTGATAGGATATTTCATGAGTATGGTTATTTAAGCTCCTTGTTTTCTTCTGTAGAGGGTATTACGATTGAGCAATACATTATTCGCCAGAAAATTGAGCGTGTTAAAGAGCTCTTGTTTTATGATGAGTTGAATCTTGGTGAAATTGCCAATAAATTAGGGTATAGCAGTATTGCTCATCTATCTGCCCAGTTTAAGAAAGTAACTGGCCAAACCCCATCTCAATTTAAAAGTACCAGAGCTTCGGAGGGTCAGAGAAGATCAATTGACAAGGTATAACCAAAATAAACACAAAATTGTATAACTCTTCCCTATAATTCTGTAAAGCCTAATCGCCTCTATATCATAATTTTGTATTGAAAATCAAGATTATGAAAGTAGGACCAGAATCTCAATTAGAAGAGGCTTCCAGCACAACAATCAGAGCAGTATTTCCGGTAACAGGCATGACCTGTGCCGGATGTGCGATCAGTGTAGAATCTATGCTTAAAGCTTCAGCAGGAGTAATTGATGCAGGAGTAAATTTTGCGAATAATACAGCATGGGCAGAGTATGATACTCTGAAAACCAATTCGTCAGCTTTACAAAAAAGTATTCAATCAATTGGATATGATATTATTATCGATACTGAGAATTCAGCAGAGCTGCAGGAAACTTTACAGATTAAAAATTATCGGGAGCTAAAAATTCGGACGATATGGGCTTCAATTCTTGCCTTGCCTGTATTTGTAATCGGGATGTTTTTCATGGACATGCCACATGGTACCTGGATATCTATGATACTAAGCGCTCCCGTCCTGTTCTGGTTTGGCCGAAACTTCTTTATTAATGCCTGGAAGCAGGCAAAGCATGGGATGGTGAATATGGACACTTTAGTGGCTCTGAGCACCGGAATCGCTTTCATTTTCAGCGCATTTAATACGATCTACCCTGAATACTGGCATAGCAGGGGTATACATCCGCATGTATATTATGAGGCTGCTGCTGTCATTATAGCATTTATATCCTTCGGAAAATTACTGGAAGAGAAAGCTAAGTCGAATACGACAACAGCCATTAAAAAATTAATGGGATTACAGCCTAAAATGGTCCG
>CAZGCG010000465.1:0-2734 GCA_964524205.1 uncultured Sphingobacterium sp.
TCATTGCCATAGATACGGCTCGGATTACACCAATAGGATTAAGTGTGGATTTACAACAAATACCGGGAAGCCGCGGCATTTATTCGTTTTTGTTTATAGTTTTTAAGGCACTCATAGTCTCGTCGTTCCTCCTCGGCATGTTACTTTTCTGCTGCAGGAAAAGTAAAGAAAGTATTACAGGGGATAATTTTTAGCTGAACTGATAAGTAAGAGAAAAGCCAGATAATCTTATTTCCCGACATCGATTTTTATTTGTCACTTTCTAAATGCGTTAGCTCGGGCAGGCGGGATTTCCGTGTTAACCGAGCTATAAACATTTGACCCTATTAGCAGGATTAATTACATAGAAATAGGTGTAATGTATGGCAGTAGATGATGTCAAGATTAAAGCTAGGGGCTTATTTCAATATAAATCAATTTTTATACTTTTACCAAACACCAAATATGAAAATCCTCATAATCCTCGCCATCCTTTTCATCATCATCCTCATGCTGGCCAGGCTGAAGAAATTTCCTTTTTAACCCTGGTTCTGGCAGATTACCCTTATCTTAATTTCTGTTTCTATAAATTGTTAATAACATAAGTATTTTATAATCAATTAAATATCTTTTCCTATTTTCAATATGTCTTAGCTTATTAACAATTGCTTGTATATTTATCCTCTTAATTAACCAATTAATTATGTCAGCAGAAGTAAATATCCCCCGCCTTGATCTTGACGATTATATCAAGGGTACGCCCGAGCAGAGAAAGCAATTTTCTGATAATATCGGCAAGGCTTTTAATGATACAGGTTTCGTAACCATTGCCAATCATGGAATGACTCAGGAGCTCATCAATGAGCTGTATACTGAAGTAAAGCAGTTCTTCAGCATGCCTGATGAGCAAAAATTAAAATATGAAATCCCGGAACTTGCCGGTCAGAGGGGTTATACAAGTAAGGGCAGGGAGAAGGCAAAGGATTCAAAAACTCCCGATCTTAAGGAATTCTGGCAGAGCGGACAGGTGGTTACCGACGGCGATTATGTGAAAGAGGAATATCCTGATAATGTTCAGGTGAATGAGCTGCCCGGTTTCAATAAGGTAACCCGTGAGGTGTATCAGCGCCTGGAATATGCCGGAAAGCATTTACTAAGGGCTATTGCAGTTTATCTGAACCTTCCTGAGAATTATTTTGATGATAAGGTACATAATGGTAACTCTATTTTAAGGGCTATTCATTATTTCCCGATCGAAAACCCCGATAGCCTTCCTGCTGATGCGGTTCGCGCCGGAGCTCATGAGGATATCAACCTGATTACATTATTGATTGGTGCCAGTGCTGATGGTCTGGAAGTTTTAACCCGTGATGGCCGTTGGTATCCAGTAAAGGCAAATGTTGAAGATATTGTAGTAAACGTAGGGGATATGCTGCAGCGTTTAACGAATAATAAACTGAAGTCTACTACTCACCGGGTGGTTAATCCTCCGCGTGAGTTAATGAAGACTTCCAGATTTTCAGTGCCTTTCTTCCTTCATCCAAAAGCAGATATGGACCTGACTGCCCTGGACTCTTGTATCGATGCTGAACATCCTAAAGCGTATACTGACATCACCGCTGGTGAGTATCTGGATGAGCGATTGAGGGAGATTGGTTTGAAGATGTAAGTGGAATTGAATGAAGGGGTGTCAATGCGACCTTAGTGTTTTGTCATTGCGAGCTTGATGTTATGTCATTGCGAGCGCAGCAATCCCCCTACTATGATTACTAAATGTCCTAAGATTGCTTCGTCGTGCCTCCCTGCCCGTCCGGTCAGGCGGGCTCGCAATGACAGGCACAACGTTTAGGATGATAGGTGAAACGTTCGGGACTACGGGTGGAACATTCAGCAGGAGTTATTCCTTTCTCAGAAGCAGGATTTACTAACAACTAACAACCAACAACTAACAACCGAACTACTTCTTCATCTCCCTCTTAATACTCTGCTCCAGCTCTGCCTGGCGATGGGTACCAATAATGTACTTCAATCCGTCGCGGTCAGTGAGCCTGACAGCATCCTTACCGCCTGCATAGAAATGAACCGTTCCTTTCTGGTGGAGGTTATAAACCGGATTATTGATGATATAAGAGCTGTATGGGACAGCCTCAACTTTTACGATACTATTCAGATCGATCTTAACCATTTTGGTGGTCCAGATGCCATCGAGCACAATACTTTTATTATTTACAGTGGTTTTGTAATGCAGTAAAAACATCATGATCACTGAACCAATCAATATACCAAAGCCAACTACAAGGAATAATTCTGCATTCTGACCCTGACTACCCGAAAGGTAGTAAGCTCCAAAACAAAACAGGGCCAGCACCATACGGATACTGATGCGACCGTAATCGCGACCCAGGTATTGTTTTTCTATGAAAGCTGCTTGGTTTTCGTCCATATCAGATCAATTGTTCTAAGATAAAAACTTTTTTTGTGTTGGGACTAACTTTATAGCGCTCATCCACACGCAAGCCGGCCAGCCATACAATATCACCATTATTGTTTTCCAGGATCCCGATATCTTTTTTATGGTTTAGACTAATCTTTCTGTCGACAAAAAAATCACTCAGTTTCTTTTTTTGTTTTAAGCCCAGGGGCTGAAAGTGATCCCCATTTTCCCAGGTCCTTAACTTTAGCGGAAAGCTGAGCAGATCATAGTCGAGCTGGGCGATATTTTCAGCCTTGCTTAATTCAAACTGACTAACCGGAA
>CAZGCG010000466.1:0-2730 GCA_964524205.1 uncultured Sphingobacterium sp.
AAATCAATGGTCAATATTCAGAAGTCCTTTCCCATATTCCTCCTTTCCTTAAGAGAATGAAACGTTGCATAGAGCGCCAAAGCAAGAAAGCATAGATTGAAAACAAGATGTGTTTCCCAGCTCATATTTTTCAATACACCACCACAACTACAGGGAATGCGATTAAAAACAGAATTGATTACAAGCGAAATGTAAATGCTGAATGAAATCAGGAGCAGGGAAGATAAAACAAGACCGTACAACCTTGTGCGGGAAATGAGTAAGAGGGAAGCTGTAAACAGTTCAGCCATAGGCACAAGCCATACCAGAATCTTTTCAAGCCATGGAGGCATCGGCTGACTTAACATTTCCCCCAGGCTTTTGTCAAAATCAAGCAGTTTACTTAAGCCGGCATAAACCCAAAGGAAAATAAGAAGAGCTGAAATAATTGAAACCAATCGGGAATTGTTCATCTGATAGATATTTAATGCTGTAAAGAAAAAATACTAAAGCATTAAAAAATCAACCTTTACCCTTTGAGTTCATTTTTCTTAATCAGTACGTATTTCTGCAATGAACGCGAATACTGGATTTTATGCCCATCTTCCCTGAGTTCGTTTAACCAGATTGTAATGGTTCCTTCCGTGCAATCGAATAACCGTGCAGCCTGTCTTCTGGAAATAAATCTGCCCTTTTCAAGCATTTCCAGTATTCTGATCACGTTTTGCTGATGCGAACGATAGGAATTCATACCATTTTTATTAAGCCTGTCCAACGAGTCGGGGGCACAAAAGCAATGTCATTATTTAAGGGGCAGGAGGTTCTGGCCTTCGCCAGAATGACAATGCATTTTTTTAAAAATGGAGGAGATCCTGACTTCCGTCAGGATCGCAATCCTTAAATAATGACATTGGGCACAAAAGCCGTAATCTCAAAGCCTTTCCTACGATAATTTCCCCATTTAAATCAAATCTTAAAGTTTATTTACACCAACATGCCATTCTGCTTGATGAACAGGCTGTAATAAACATTAATGTGAAGGGCGGGGGCTAAGCTTGTTATTATTTTAGGGTACCAATTATGAACTATGATCTCAATAGCCGGATGATTCTCCGGGTACCTCGTTTTCCTGTTAATAATGCAAGCCATATACTGGATGAACTACTGCGGAATCCGGTCTTCAGGGATGCACTTTATTTGGCAAGTGATGCCATGTCGGATGAATTGAAGCGCCGTGATTTCCAGCTTAGCCATTGCACTGAAAAAATGAAGCTTTCGCTGATGAAATACCATAAACGCATCTGCTACAGGCCAACCCCTTTTGGGGCATTTGCTGCCCTGGCTCTTATTAAGCTGGAAGAAAGTAAAGATCACGGAATACGGATAGCCGGGGAATCATTTCAAACAAGGGTGATGAAAAAGGAGATCCTTTACCGGTCCGGGAATTTTTCAGGGGTGAAATGCTATCGCATAAATCCATTTATATATCCATACGGCAATGATTTCAGAATTCTCAGAAAGATCGAAAATGCTAAGCTAAGCACTTTCAGCATTTCAGAGATCTTTGGCTCTGATGTGGTAATAAATCTGTTGACAGGAAAACAGATCATCAGCCAAAGTTCTCTTTTTGAGTTACTTCAGGAGAATGGTGTTGATAAGGATGATTTAGCCGGGTACTTAAACGAATTACTTGAATTGCAAATCATATTACCTCATCAACCCGGATTCAGGAATTTTCCAGGTCCTTTAATTCCTGTGCATAAATTGAAACCGGGATCTGCCTACGACTCTTATTGCAGCGTTTCAGTCGATGGTACACTCCCAATGGGCCTGAAGGAACAAGTTCATGATGCTTTATTTTGCCTTGAAAAGTTAAGCAGTCAGGCCGAACTTGAGACCCTGACAAATTTTAAGAGGCGCTTTAAAAAACTCTTTGACAGGAAAGAAGTCCCCCTATTACAGGCACTTGACCCTGAACTCGGCATTGATTATGAAGGGCTTTCTATGCCTGCAAGCAGGAAAGGAAAAATACAAGATAGCATCCCATGGTCGCCTCTGCATGAACTGCTGCTTGCGAAATGGACCTCGCAATCCGGCAGTGCATTTCCACGAATAGAGATCCTTGAAGATGACCTGAAAGAGCTGAATAATTTGCAAAAGAATTATCCACCCGCTTATTCCATAATGTTTTCAGTGATAGGTGAGCATCTGCAAATTAAGGCAGCAGGAGGAGTTAGTAGTTTGAATATGATCGGACGTTTTACTGTTCTTGATCCGGACATTTTAAAGTTTGGCCGTGCCCTCGCTAAAAAAGAAATGGAAATGAACCCTGATGTATTATTTGCAGAGATTACACATCTCGACAGTGTTAAAAATGCAAGTGTAAATAACAGGGCTGTTTTATATGACTACCAGATCCCTTTTTTTGAAAGTCCGGAAGTTAGTGATGATTATGTGATTGCTCTGAACGATCTATACCTAACATTGGTGGATGATGGTCTCCAATTATGGTCAGTAAAGCTTAAAAAGCGGATCATACCCCGATTTAGCTGTGCATACAACTATCAGAACAGCCAGCTTCCTGTCTTTCGGTTTCTGTGCGATTTACAGTACGAAGGATTCAACCCGAATCTGAATTTCAGTATGGCCGATTTGTTTCCGGGTTTGCCTGCTTATCCAAGAGTTGTATATAAAGGATTAATCCTTGAAGCGGCCTCATGGCACCTGAATGCAAAGAATCTTTCAGGAATG
>CAZGCG010000467.1:0-2691 GCA_964524205.1 uncultured Sphingobacterium sp.
GTTTTTGTGGGATGCTATTCGTAAAGGTCAAGTCGAAAAACCGGAAGAACAGTATGAACTTCCGTATCCAGGTTTTCTTTATGGAGAGAGATATTCTGAGAACAGAATTGAGTGTAAACTGCAATATGAATACTTGCATGGTCTTCGGGCTGAATTACAATTCACCCACACAAGCGTCAGTGATCCCGGGAAACTCCTCTCTGATACTTGGCGTGTTGGGGATCACTCGGGTTTTTCATTCAGTGTGTATTTTGGAATGTAGACTTCCTATTATTTTTAGAATCGCATGACCTATATTTTAATATTTTTCCTTAGTCTGATTACTGCGATATCATTTACGCCTCAATTAATTAAATTTCTAATTAAGGGGGGGGTAATTGATTATCCTGACGAGCGAAAGGTTCACCATGCACTCATCCCCCGGATGGGAGGATTAGTGCCGATTTTTATCTTCCTTGTCACATTGATTATTTTCCATCCCGACCTCAATTCAATTCGTTTGCTGTTTATTGCGTTTGTCGTAATAATTAGCGTGGGTATCTACGACGATATTTCACAAATGAAATGGTACTACAAGTTTGTAGGGCAGACAGGGAGTACCATTCTTTTATTGTTTTTTTTAATGCCATCAGTTGATTCAATTGAAATATTTACCATCGTGTTCCCCCCAATCGTTGGTGAAGTAGTATTAGGATTTTTCATCCTGGGGGCAATTAATGCTGTTAACCTGATGGATGGAATGGATGGTCTGGTGTCAGGGTTTGCTTTGCTCGTAAGTGTAACTGTGATCGGACTGCTCAGCATGCATTTCGATCCGCTTATTGCATTAATTGCTTTTGCGGTTGCCGGGGCATTACTTGGCTATCTGAAGTATAATGCTAACCCTGCGCAGATTTTTTTAGGCGATACCGGTTCTTATTTCCTTGGGTTTATACTGGTGTTTCTTTCGGTGAAATCAGCAATCAATTTTGGTGGCGGGGTACTTGATCTTGCGATTCCGATTTTACTGATGGCTGTGCCGATTTTAGACACTCTGAAAGTGATGGTTCAGAGGTTTATTAATAAAAAGAGTATGTTTTTACCAGACAAAACCCATTTGCATCATGTACTCTTTGATTTGTTTGGAGAGCAAAAAGTTACGGTCTTCTTTATTCTGGGTCTGAGTACTTTGTTCTTATCAATTGCAGTGATGTATTTATTGGGGTTCTATACCTTTTCAATCCTCGCATTCACTTGTTTAGTGATTGTGTTTTTGTTTCTTGAGAGAATTCTGAGATCATCCATGCATGTTGATCAATGGTTAAAGAAAACCCTTCATGCTGAACTGAGTCTTGACTTTGTGAAAAAATTATTTAAGATTTTCCTTATCCCACTGAATATTTTGATGACCATTCTTCTCATAGTGCTCAGTCTTCCAATCTCTTCAGTATTCGATAGTAACACGAACCTGATAGTATTCACATCTTTTATCGTCGTCTTCGTGCTTGCAGTCTATCGGTTCATAAGATATAATACTTTGCATAATATCTATGTCTTTATTAATTTGTTTGGGTTTGGGGTGCTCAGTAGCATCTCAAGATCTAATGGTGGTTTATCATGGGTGGGTGGTGTTTCCAGTCATCTTGCTGAAATCACAATAATATCAGTTCAGCTTCTGATTGTCATGCTGTTTCTGTTTTTTAAAGATAGATTTATTGAAAAAGGGATGTCATTTACAGGTATTGACCTGCTACTCATCATCTTTATGACTTTCTTCTATGCACTCTCTGTTATCTTGCAGGAAACCATCATTGCTAAATATAGTAGTAATGCAATTATTGTATTGTTTCTGTATCTGAGTTACAGGCTCAACATGGTTCTGCTTGATAATTATAAGGTGCCACTCTATTTCCTTTCTTTCATAATAATTATTTCTGCCAGCCTGATTACATTACTCGCTTAATAGCATGGTGGTTATTGTTCAATGCTGAAAAACCTGTTATTCATCGGGATTGCCTCATTCCTTTCTAAATCGTTTGCGATTCTTCTCCCGTACTTCCTACCTGCGGATGCCTACAATCATTTTAATCAAAAGTTCTATCTTGTTTCGTTTTTAGTCCCTTTTATTGTTTTAGGGTTTGATTACCTATTCCCCCGATACAGAATTAATCCCAGGTATTATCTGATCCCGCTGATTTCTGTTTTTGTATTGATGATTGCAGGCATTTCTCTTTTCTCAACATTTGATTTATTCCTGCTTCTTCTGATGATTGCATTTGTAATATCATCATTTATCTCAACGCTTCTTCTCTTTCACTCAGACTTGAAGCGATACCTCCTCTTCAGCTTTCTGACCTTTATCACTGGTATGGTTTCGATAGCACTTTCAAGAATTGGCTTTGACTTTTTTGTGATTTACTCTTTAGGTCAGTTTTTTGTTGTGCTTGCTATAGTATTCATATTTAAACCAGGCTCCATGGCGATTGAACCAATTGCCACAAAGGACTTTTTCAAGCTTGTGATTGGTGTATTTTTATTAAATTCAACAGCCTCCCTTCTTTTCAGCTTTAACAAGTACATTGTTAGTGAGCAGCTTCCCATAGACATCGCTAACGCCTTCACATATCTATGGGCAATACTTGTGCCTGTGCTGTATGTTGGGAATCTGTTTGAGAAGTATATCTATGCGAGGGTGAAGAAGGGGAGTGTGCT
>CAZGCG010000468.1:0-2691 GCA_964524205.1 uncultured Sphingobacterium sp.
AATTCTCAATCTGGAGCCGATGTGGATATAAAAATTGTTATCGACCGCGTGTCGGTCTCTGATGATGAGGAGACTTTAAGCAGATTGGCAGATTCTGTTCAAACTGCTTTTTTTGAGGGCAGGGGCGACTGTTTACTGGAAGTAGGGGGCAAAATGCACCTGTTTTGCGATCGTTTTGAGCTCGACGGATTGCGCTTTGAAGAACCAAGCCCTAATTTTTTCAGTTTCAACAATCCTTTTGGGGCATGTAAACGCTGTGAGGGATACGGTAAGATCATCGGAATTGACGAAGATCTGGTAATTCCTGATAAAAGTAAATCTGTTTATGATGGGGCAATTGCACCCTGGAGAGGTGAAAAGATGGGGGAATGGCTTAATAAACTGGTTAAGAATGCTCTCAAATTCGATTTCCCGATTCATCGTTCTTATAATCAGCTAAGTACTGAGCAAAAGCGATTGCTATGGACAGGAAATGAATATTTCAGTGGACTGGATGATTTCTTCAAGGAGCTGGAAACACAAACCTATAAAATTCAATACCGGGTGATGCTTTCGAGATATAGAGGAAAGACAAATTGTCCGGAATGTCTGGGAAGTCGCCTTCGTCAGGATGCTTCTTTTGTCAAGATCGCCGGACATTCAATTACCGATATTGTATTAATGCCATTGGATAAGGCTCTTGATTTTTTTCAGGGTCTGGAGTTGGATACAACCCAGCTTAAGATTGCCAAACGTTTATTGATGGAAATTACCAACCGCATCAAATTTTTGAACGATGTTGGTTTGAGCTATCTCACGCTTAACAGGTTATCGAATACCTTATCAGGAGGTGAATCCCAGCGTATTAACCTGGCTACTTCTTTGGGCAGTTCGCTGGTTGGTTCGGTCTATGTGCTCGATGAACCGAGTATCGGCCTCCATCCAAGGGATACTCATCGGCTGATTGAAGTACTACGATCATTAAGGGATGTAGGAAATACAGTTCTGGTGGTAGAGCATGAGGAAGAGATCATGCATGCTGCCGATCATATCATTGATATTGGCCCTGAAGCAGGAACACATGGTGGTAACCTGGTGTTTACCGGAAGTTTTGCTGAAATTTTGAAAGATGAGCAAAGTCTGACCGGGCAGTATCTTAGCGGAAGACAATCTATCGCCATCCCATCACAGCGTCGCAAATGGAGTGATTTTATTGAAATTAAAGGCGCCCGTGAAAATAACCTGAGGGAAGTCGATGTCAAATTTCCTTTGAATGTACTTACCGTAGTTTCGGGCGTGTCGGGTTCCGGGAAAACTTCTCTGGTTAAACGAATCCTGCAGCCTGCTGTTCAAAAGGCGATCGGCAATTATTCGGGTGAGCAAACAGGGGCTTATGATGCCATCGGAGGTGATTTCAATAAGATTGAACAAGTTGAAGTTGTAGATCAGAATCCGATAGGCCGTTCTTCGCGATCTAATCCGGTAACTTATGTCAAGGCATGGGACGAGATCAGGAATTTATTTGCCTCCCAGGGTCTTGCAAAGGCCGGAGGACTCAAGCCTTCTGCGTTTTCTTTCAATGTGGAAGGAGGGCGCTGTGATGTCTGTCAGGGTGAAGGTGAAGTGAAAATTGAAATGCAGTTCATGGCAGATATTTACCTGCCTTGTGAGGCCTGTGAAGGAAAGCGGTTTAAGCAGCATGTTCTTGATGTGACCTATAAAGAAAAGAATGTTTTCGAAGTATTGGACATGACCATAGATGAAGCACTGGAGTTTTTTGATCATGAGCCAAAAATTCTTGCGAAGATAAAGCCTCTTGCAGATGTAGGTTTGGGATATGTGCATCTGGGTCAATCTTCAAATACCCTCTCAGGAGGAGAAGCGCAGCGGATCAAACTTGCCTCTTTCCTGGTTAAAGGAAATAACAGTAGCAAAACCCTGTTCATTTTTGATGAGCCAACCACGGGTCTCCATTTTCATGACATTAAAAAACTATTGAAATCTTTCGATGCTTTGATCGTTCAGGGCAATACTATTATTGTTATTGAACATAATATGGATGTGATCAAATGTGCCGACTGGGTGATTGATATCGGTCCTGAAGGCGGTGATAAAGGCGGTACGGTTGTTTTTGAAGGAATTCCTGAAGACTTAATCAAAGAGAAAAACTCTTATACCGGCAAATTTTTGAGGGAGAGGTTCAAGGGGTAGAATTTAAGGTTTCGTAACAATTTCATAAGAAAACGATTGCTATACTAGCCTGATTTTGGAATTATTTCAATAGATGCGGTGTAAATAGGATTTCAGTAAAGGTATTTAAAGAGGTAAAAATATTGTGGAGGTGTTAAGATTCGTAAATATTTTGCTTGCTTAAATTTTTGGAAAGGTGCTGCTGTGGTTCTTTGGTTTTTGCAGTCCGGTACCCGCCCAGATGAATCCGTTCGGACGGGCTCTGCTTTTGTTTTTTGCGGTCAAAAAATCGTACATAACAAAAACCCTGTCCGCAAAAAAGCTATCGCTGCCGCCAATGTCATTAAGTTAAGAAGAAAGGGAGGTCGTGGCCTCCGCCACGATGACAGTTCAATATTTAATCTTAGGGGAGATCCTGACTTTCGTCAGGATCGGAGTGAGTACCTAAAAAAGGCCTTTTCAATGTATAAATTGCAGCTATTGATAAGACTCCAATTCCGGCCTTGAGCCGGAATCTCCTCT
>CAZGCG010000469.1:0-2691 GCA_964524205.1 uncultured Sphingobacterium sp.
AATAATTAAGTTCTGAATATTCTCCTTACTAATATTACTGAAGTTATGAGATTGCTTCGTCGTGCCTCCTCGCAATGACAGTCACGTGTCATTGTGAGTGTAGCGTTTTATCATTGCGAGTGTATTGTTTTGTCATTGCGAGTGTAGCGTTTTGTCATTGCGAGTGCAACGAAGCAATCTCCTCACTATTATTTCTAAAGTCATGGGATTGCTTCGTCGTGCCTCCTCGCAATGACAGTTGCAGTGAAGCAGTATTTTCTAATAAACCCATGCAAAAAAGACTAAGTTTAACTATAAATTTGCAGAATGAATTTTTCTTCCAAGCTGCTGGAAAATGCAGTCAATGAATTTTCAAGTTTACCGGGCATAGGTCAGAAAACGGCCCTTCGTTTAGTTCTGCACTTGCTAAACCAGCCTCAGGCTGAGGTTGAGAAGTTCAGTAATTCCCTCATGATTCTAAAAAGGGATATCAGGTATTGCAATGAATGTCATAATATTTCTGATCATGAGCTTTGCCAGATCTGCAGTTCTGTAAAACGCGATAAATCACTGATTTGCGTGGTAGAAGACACCCGCGATGTGATGGCGATCGAAAATACTGGTCAGTATCAGGGTGGATATCATGTGATGGGTGGATTAATTTCTCCGATGGATGGTATTGGTCCCTCGGATCTGAATATCGAAAGTCTTGTAAAACGGGTACAGGCAGGTGGGATAAAAGAGGTGATTCTGGCTTTAAGTGCTACGATGGAAGGTGATACCACAATCTTTTACCTGTATAAGAAACTTAAGGATGCGGGTGTTTCGATCAGTACGATAGCACGCGGTATCGCATTTGGAGGTGAGCTCGAATATGTCGATGAAATCACTTTGGGCAGATCTATCGCTACCCGGGTACCTTACGAAAACTCTTTAGCCAGATAAATCTGATAAAAAAATGAACCTCAAAAATAAAACAGTAATCATTACCGGTGCTTCCTCAGGAATCGGAAGGTCATGTGCCGAAGAGTTTGCAAAAAAAGGTTCAAACCTTGTTTTAGGGGCACGTCAGTATGTTACTTTATGTGAAATAGCACAGGAACTGGAAGCAAAGTATGGAATTAAAGCAGTGGCTGTTCAGTGTGATGTATCGAAAGAATCAGACTGTCGGATTCTGATCGATCAGGCAATTTCTACTTTTGGCCGTATTGATGTTCTGGTTAATAATGCAGGTATCTCAATGCGGGCATTGTTCAAAGATCTTGATCTGCAGGTTTTACGTAACCTGATGGATGTCAATTTTTGGGGTGCTGTTTATTGCACTAAATATGCGATCCCGGAGCTGCTGAAACATCAGGGTTCGGTCGTGGGGGTTTCTTCAATTGCAGGTTATCGCGGATTACCCGGCAGAACCGGATATTCTGCATCTAAATTTGCCTTGAATGGCTTTCTGGAAGCATTGAGGGTTGAAAATCTAAAAACCGGATTACATGTGATGATTGCATCTCCCGGATTCACTTCTTCCAATATTCGCAAAGTAGCATTGGTTAAGGATGGTACCGCCCAGGGAGAAACCAGTATGGATGAAGATAAAATGATGAGTTCGGAGGAGGTTGCTCAGATCATTGTGAGAGGAATTGAGCAACGTAAACGTTCATTGATCATGACCGCTCAGGGGAAGCTTACCGTATTTCTGAATAAGGTATTACCGGCCTGGTTAGACGGATTAGTCTACAATCACTTTACCAAAGAAAAGGATCCCCTAATTAAATGAAAGCAAAATACTTCCTCCTAATTCTATTACTGACTTCCTTCTTTGAGCTTTCGGCGAAAGTTTTGGTCCAAAAGGATATTCCTTACCGTGAAAATTCAACAGATATCCGAAATCTGCTGGATGTTTATTATCCTGAAAATACAGATGAGGCAAAAGATGTATTGGTTTTTATTCATGGAGGTTCATGGAATAGCGGGAAAAAGGAGATTTATTGGTGGCTGGGTAAGAATATGGCCCGGAAGAATGTGGTTTCAGTAATCATTAATTATAGCCTGAGTCCTGAATCTCAATATGAAAAGATGGCTTCAGATTGTGCTATGGCAATAAAATGGGTTAGGGATAGTATCGCCAGGTTTGGTGGGCGTGCGGACAGAATCTTTGTTATGGGGCATTCAGCAGGTGGACATCTGGCGGCTTTAATCAATTCTGACCCCAGATTTTTTGCGGCTGCCGGGATTCCCAATCCAATAAGCGGGGTAATCCTGAATGATGGTTTCGGACTCGATATGTATGAATATTTGACAGTAGCCGAGCCGGATGAACGGACAGAGGAGTTTCTGAATGCTTTTACAAGGGATCAGGAAACATGGAAAACAGCTTCTCCGATGTACTATCTCCAAAATGTGTTTAAGCCATTTATGATTTTTGTTGGAGACCGTACCTATCCGGCGATAAAACTACAGTCGAATCGCCTTTATGATGAACTTCTCAAAGCCAATAAGCCGATTGAGATGAAATACATAAAAGGAAAAAGGCATAAGGGAATGATCATTCAAATGATTTCTAAGAAAAATCAGATGTATGATTTTATCCTGGAGTTTATGGCTAAAGGTCAGTAGATTTCAGGTTTTAATTCATTATTAATGAATCAAGTTGTCCGGGGAAAGTTTTTATTAAGGTTTAGCCCGGCAGCAGAATTGAAACTCTTGCCATATTTA
>CAZGCG010000470.1:0-2681 GCA_964524205.1 uncultured Sphingobacterium sp.
ACATTCATTTTTTAAACTGGTTTCTCCGGCACAGTATTTCGATGAACATCCTGAATATTTCAGCCTGGTAAACGGGCAAAGAGTGGCAATGCAATTATGCCTGACAAACCCTGATGTTCTAAAAATAGTTATAAAGGAATTGGATAAAAAGATCAATGATGCTCCTGAATTAAAATACTGGTCAGTTAGTCAAAATGACGATATAGGAGCCTGCGAATGCGAAAAGTGCTCTGCTTCAAATAAGAAACATGAAAGTTATCAGGGCTCTCTATTAACTTTTATCAATCAGATTGCTGCTAAATTTCCGGATAAAACCATCTCGACTCTGGCTTATAACTTTTCCAGAAAACCACCTGTAGGTTTGAAACCGCTGGAGAATGTAAATATTATGTTCTCTGCAATCGATATTAATCGCAGTAAGCCGTTTGATTCCGATCCGCGTTCAGAGAGATTTAGAAGGGAATACGATGAATGGGAGAAACTTACCTCTAATATTATTGTTTGGGATTATGTCGTGCAATTCACAAATTACATTAGTCCCTTTCCAAACCTCCATACACTGAAACCTAATTTTGATTACTTCTCAAAAAAACAACCTGAAGGTTTTTTCATACAGGGTAGTGTTGAGATTCCCGGAGAGCTGGCTGAGTTGAGAGCTTATATTTTATCGAAGGTTCTGTGGGATAAAGATTCGGACATAGATAAAATTAAAACTGAATTTCTGAATAACTATTATGGAGATGCCGGAGTATTAGTCGGGCAATACATTGACCTGATTCATGACCATGCTCGTTCCTCCTGGAGACGAATGGATATTTATGATAACCCGATCATGCCCTATCAAAATTACCTGAGCCCCAAATTAATTGCTGAGTATCTGAATATTCTTGATAAGGCAGAAAGTCTTGTTAATGGGAATACTGAATTGACAAAGCGGGTTCAAATGGTAGCACTGCCCTTGCATTTTGCAGTTTTGCAACAAGCAAGGTTCTTTGGAATTGATCAGAATGGAGTCTTTATAAAACAGGGTAAAAATTGGGTTGTGCGTGATGAGATCAAGAAAAAGCTTTCTTTTTTTCTTAGCTCAGTAAAGGATTTGCAGATTGCTCAATTAAATGAATCCGGTTTAAGTCCGGTGCAATATCATGCCGAATGGGAGCATATTTTTGAAGCCGGACCTGTGATCCATAAAGCTTTAAACAAACCAGTTAAATTATTAACACAAAATAATCCTGAATTTGTAAGCAAAGGAGCAAGAACGCTAGTTGATGGAATTGGTGGAACCGAAGATTTTCAGTATAACTGGCTTGGATGGAATGAAACTGACATGAAGGTTGAAATTGACATGGAAGCGCAGACCCTGATCAGTAAAATCGAATTGTCATTTCTCGAGAACCACAGGCATTATATGTTTTTGCCCAAGGCAATTTATATTGAATTATCAGATGATGGTAAAAACTACAAAGAAGTAGCCCGAATGATCATTGAAGGTCCATTTAAAGATGTTTCAGAACCTATCTGGAAGTTTAATTTTGATCTGGATAACCAAAGAGTACGTTACATTAAAGTAACGGCAATCAATCAAACTGAATTACCCGCCTGGCGCAAACGAAAGGACAGGAAACCATGGATATTGACAGATGAAATTATAATCAAATAATAAATCGTTCAGGCTGTCTGAGGTATATTTAATTTATACGAAAGTCCATCCAATTCATTGGATTCAAAATCAAATGATCCACCTTTGCTTTCAATGAACTCTTTAGTGAAATTCAAAACTGCACTTTCGGGTCTGATCTCTTCTCTAAGGGGGGCGTTACTATTGATCTCAACCTGAAGTATGTTTCGGTCTGATTGTACAAGCAGACTGAGCCGGATTTTGATAAGTGCACCCGGTTCACTTAATTTAATGGCACTTGAAACAGGACTCCCAATAATTTGGAGCATTTTATTTTTTGAAAAGTGGATATGTGCCTTACTCTTATCAATGGTAAATTCAAGGTTTACTTTTTTGTTTTTTGCCAGAGGTAAATATAAGTGACTAATTCGCTCTGCGAGTGTTTCGAGGTTAAAACTATATGTTTGACTTCCTTTTTCAAATAGTTCGACAGAGATATTATCTGCAATTTCAAGGATTGATTTACTGCTATTATTTATCAGTTTAAGACAATTTAGAACCTCATCTTTATTGTGATCTTCATCAGGCTCAATGAGGATGTCTGAAATTCCAATGATTCCTGCGAGAGGATTTCTGATATCATGAGCGATTTTTCGCTGCATTTTAAGCGCATCAGAAAGTTCATTCTTTAACTCATTAATTTTTTGAAGATCTTTTAGTTTACAGACAATTTCTTCAGCAATGATCTTTAAAAGTTCAACTTTATCAGCACTCAGGGTCTTGGTTTCTCTATTCATTACACATAGAGAACCTATATGTACACCATTGCCCATTTCCAAAGGCACACCATAATAGTAGCGTAGTTTCGGCTCATTTTTAACATAAGAGGCCATTTCAAATCTCGGGTCAGAGGAAAGATCTTTAATTTCGAAACCTTCATCCTGTGCAATCGTATACTGACATACGCATTCCTCTCTGGGCATTGATGATAGTTGAATACCGTGCTGTGCAATAGTCCATTGAGTATAGGAATCTACGAGATTTAGAAGGGTCACATCCATGT
>CAZGCG010000471.1:0-2681 GCA_964524205.1 uncultured Sphingobacterium sp.
ATATGGTAAACCAACTGCGTTGATCATTTGAGGACCACCAATACCTGAACCTAGAGACAATACATCAATCCCTTCTGCCAGTTCAACAATTTTACTCTGATTATAGCCGAAGTTATAATTTACATCCCATGAGAAGTCATCCTTCTTAACCGGAGTACCTGTCAAACTAATCTCCCATCCTTTGTTTGTAACCAAACCAAGATTTCTTCTACCAGCTGCATATCCAGTAGCCCCTGAAATAGGTGGAGAAAGAATATCATTTCTGGTTCTTCTTGAATAATAGTTTACATCCAAACCAATACGGCTATTCAACATCTGAACTTCAAAACCACCTTCGATAGTCGCTACAGTAACCGGACGAATGTTTGGATTATTAAGAGTATTAGGATTGCTTAAAGTTGGAAGTCCGTATGCATTTTGTGTACTAACAGCATATGTCTGATTGATGCTACCTGCATTTACGGTTGCACTACCAACTTCAGCCCATGATGAACGCAATTTTGCATAATCTATAAATTTAGGCATTTTAACCACCTCAGAAAGGATGAAACTTGCACCAACAGAAGGGTAGAAAATAGAGTTAAATCCTGGATTTAGTACTGAGAACCAATCCTGACGACCTGTTACAGTTAAATAAAGGAGATTATTGTAATCAATATTCGCTTCTCCAAAAACAGAATTTGTTCCACCAGATCCGGTTCCATCTAAAGTAGCAGCTCTGTAAGCTACAAGATCCCTGTTTACCAAATTTGTAACACTATAAAAATCAGGCACAACCCATTGGGATCCATTAGCAGTACTGCTTCTGTTTGCATCCCTTTCACTTTGTGCACCCGCAAGAATATTCAAACCGATTTTGTCTTTCAAAAACCGTTGGTTGTAATTTACTATACCCTGGAAGTTAGTCTTATCAGTTTGTTCAAGACCAGAGCTGAAATAACCCAGAGGTGTGAATGCATTTGTTTTAGGAACATAAAACGATTCAGTATAGTAATTAAAATCTCTGGCAACGGTACCTTTTACAAATAAATTAGGTAAGATATTTGCCTGAACACTGGCACGGCCAATTAAGCCCTGACGTTCATCCCTATTTCCTGTCTGATATGCAGCATAATAAGGGTTAATCGCAGCTGGTACCGGGTTCCACTCTAATTCTCTTCCGGTAGCAGGATTAAGACCTGGATTGTTTGGATCACCCCGCATGTTACGAACATCAACAACGTTTGCAGCCAAGTAAACCGGCCAGGCTGCGTTAATTTCTGCATAACCCACATTTGGTCTGTTATATCCTGAAACTACATTGTATTGAAAACTGGATTCAATAGTTAAGAAATCATTCTTACCCATTTTCCCGCTCACATTCAGATTAGCTGTTTTTCTTTTAAAGTTAGAATTTGGCTGCTGATCCTGAGCGCGAAGATCACTAACCGATAGTCTCATTCTCAATTTCTCACTACCAGCATTGAATGCTACACTATTTGAAATATTCTGACTGGTTTCGTAAAAATTCTTGATATTGTCTTTTACACTAAATGGAGAATAAGGACGCGCTACACCATCAAACTGCATCACCATTGATCCATCCATTTTTGCACCATATGACAAACGGCCTGAGCTTAATGCTGCAGCTGCGGTAGCTGGCTTAACACCATCATTACCCTGTCCGTACTCATACTGGAAGTTTGGAAAAACGGATGGGCTACCAAAGTTTGCATCAGAGCTCACTTCAATACCAACACCTTTTTGTGCAGAACCTTTTTTGGTAGTAATCAAAATTACACCATTCGCAGCCTGTGAACCGTAAAGAGCCGCAGCAGCACCACCTTTAAGGACAGAGATAGTTGCGATATCATCCGGGTTCATTCTCGAAATACCATCACCACGGTCAACGTTCAAACCACCTGAACTGGTGATTGGACCCTTATTACCATTATTGATTGGCATACCATCAACAACATAGAGTGGCTGTTGGTTACCATTCAATGAAGTATTACCACGAATGATTACACGACTTGAACCACCAGCACCCGAGTTAGCTTGAGTTGCATCCACACCGGCGATTTTACCAGTAAGTGAATTTGCAATGTTGTTTTGGCGAGACTCAGTAAATTCATCACCACGTACTTCCTGTACAGCATAACCTAATCCTCTTTTTGCCTTGGTAACACCAAATGCAGTTACAACCACTTCGCTTAATGCCTGACGGTCTTCAACCATTGTAACATTCACACTGGTTCTGCCATTTACAGCAACTTCCTGAGTAACATAACCAATATAAGTAAATACCAAAATGGCATTTTCAGGAGCATTTAAAACGAAACTTCCGTTAACGTCAGTTGATACGCCGGTCTCAGAACCTTTTACACGAACACTTACGCCAATCAGAGCCTCACCTGTAGCATCGATTACCTTACCACGAATATCAGCACGTTTCTGCTCAATATTAAAATTAGAAACCTTAGCTGATGACTGGGCATTCAATGATTTAATACCACTATTTGGAACTAAAGAGAATTTAGAGGTCTGCTCCAAAAATCGCTCATCCCTTCTTTTCAGAATTATAGTATTCTCAGTAATGGTATAGGTCAGAGGCTGGTTTTTAAACACCTGATCCAAAACCTCTTCTAAAGAAGAATTATTTGCTTTCACAGTTACAGGTACTGTATTTCTCAGCAATCTGG